>CAZOTX010000148.1:0-4637 GCA_964582835.1 uncultured Pseudomonadota bacterium
TCTTTGCGGTTAATGTAAATGGTGAAAATCTAAGTATTACAAACGTAAATTTTGTGACTGGATCAAATTGAAAAAATATCATTAACAATTATGTTGGAAATGTGGGTTTGTTTATTGAGAGAAAACCTTTGATGGATCACAATGTAAAATAACAAAGTAATGATAATTTTTATAAAATTAGCAATTTTTTTAAAGATTTTTGAGAAAATCAAAAGGGAACGCCATTTTTATTACCATTAGTTTATTAAAAGTTTTTTCCCAAAAACAGGTTATAGAGCAATGAAATTAGGTTATGTGTTTTTGTTGTCATACTCTCTGATCTGTTGGGCAAATGTCCTGCTTGCCAGTCCATTTAGTGGTTGGGGAGCTTTTTTAGACGTCGGTCAATTAAAACCTATTAATGATGACAGTGGTGAAGAATACCAAACCTCTAAAATTATAGGAGATCAGATTGACTATCAATTTGCTTTAGGTGATTTCTTATCTTGTATATTTTTCGTCTCAGAAAACGTGAACAAAGGTTCAGTGCCAAGTATCAAAAAATATGAATATTATAAGGCTGGAATACTGGGAGCGGAATTGCGGGCATGGGTAGGTCCATTATTTTTTGGTTTTCATGGAGGGAGATATTTCCTGACATGGATTGAAACTTTGAGTTCTTATTCTGGTCTTAAATGGTCCGGCGGTAATGGTTTGGGACTTGGTGTCGAAAGTGAATCAGGTTGGTCAATTGGTTGGTATAAGGAAAAAAGTGGAAAAATTAAATTCAATGATTCCCCCGATCAACGAGTTGAAGGTGACCGATTCATATTTGGCTACCGCTGGCGTTAAAACGGTTCTTCTTAATTTTTTCAGGGACATGGATTTGGAAATCGGCAGTGTATTTTTTCAATACCATCCAAGACTTCTGATGAAAGTTCTAATTCAACGCTGGCTAGGTTTATATCCAATTGTTTGACAGATGTAGCCCCAAGAAGTAAACTTGCCACAAATGGACGAGTTCTAACATAGGCCAAAGCCATTTGTGTAGGATCTAAATCATATTTCTGTGCAAGATTTACATAATCTCGAGTAGCCTTTACCGCATTTTTGGTATTGTAACGTTGAAAACGAGAAAATAGAGTTAAACGTGCATTTGCCGGTTTACGATTCTCCAAATATTTTCCCGTTAGTACTCCGAATCCCAGCGGAGAATATGCCAACATCCCAACTGACTCCCGAAAAGTTATTTCAGCGAGACCGGATTCAAAAGTTCGGTTGAGTAAACTATAAGGATTCTGGATACTGGCAATCTTTTCCAAGTTGTTTTTTTCAGACAGACTGAGATAGCGCATGATACCCCATGGAGTTTCATTAGAAACCCCAAAAGCACGAATTTTCCCTTCCTCCCGGAGTTTATTAAGAGTTTCTAACGTTTCAGAGATTCCCTCATTGTCTGTTTCTAAATTTTCTGAAAGGATAAATTCACGTTTGCCGAAAATATTTACATCCCGGTCCGGCCAGTGAATTTGATAGAGATCAATTGTTTCTGTATTTAGGCGGACTAAACTGCCTTCTAAAGCAGTTCTGATATTGTTTTTTGTGGGGTGATTTAATCCATCCCGAATATAACTCCCCATTGAACGAGATTCTATTGTGGGTCCAACCACTTTAGTAGCTAAAATAATGCACTCCCTGTTTTTTCTTAGTTTTAGCCATTTACCAACGATTTGTTCGGAAATAGTGAAAGTATTTTCCTTTGGTGGTACCGGGTACATTTCAGCAGTATCAAAAAGGTTTACACCTGCTGCAAAGGCACGGTCCATTTGTGAATACGCCTCCGATTCCGAATTCTGTTCGCCAAAAGTCATTGTGCCTAGTCCAAGACAACTTACATTTATCCCAGACTTTCCTAATGCATTATAATTCATTGATATAATTATATTTAAGATTTACTAGATTAACGCAACTGTTTTTTTGCAAGTTTTGTAAGGGATGATTTTGGGTGATTTTGAATCAACTCTTCCCATAAAATTTTTTGTTTTTCTTCTTCACCAAGATCTTTCATTGCTTGTCCCAAATAATACAATGCCTTTGGTGTATGTCGACTTTTGGGATATTCACGGAGAAAAAAACCGTAATGAGATGCCGCTTGCTTTGAGTGACCCTGTTCTAAAAATCCATTTCCAATGGCCATCAGAATGTCCCCTTTTAATTTTGTTGCTTTTTTTGATTTTAAAATATTCTGCAAATGCTCAACCGCCTGATCAGGATTACCTGACTGTAATGAAATAAGTCCTAGAACAATTTTCTCTTGATTTTTAGAAAAATAATCTGAAGAAACTTCAGAAGTTTTTTCCATACTTACTGATGTCACTTTGCCTTTCTTTAATTCAGCTAAATGTAATTCGAGTATCAAAATTTTTTTCTCCATTTCAGCAAATCCTTTTTGTAAAGATTCTAGCAAATCCTGCGGGGGCACAGATTGTTCAATTTTGTTGCTACGTAAAATCTGATCTGCTGTCATTGTTTGAAGTCGAAACAACAATTCTTCCTGGTCTGATAGAATATTCTTTATTTCGGATAGTTCCTCTGTATTGTTTGTTTCTTCTGAATTATTTAGTGGAGTAATTTTTGATGTTCCAGATGAAGAACATCCTCCTACAAAAATTATTAGTAAAATCAATAAAAAAATATATCGTCCCTGCGATTCTTTTGTCATATAAGATTTTTTAATGGCTGTTTATTTTCTAGTTGAATGTTGAAAAGTTATTTTTGATTGTTTTTAAATCAGTACAGCGCATTTAAATTATCGCGGTAAATGGTTATTTACTCCAAACAGGATTTGTCTCTGCAATGTTGGGAGGGGTCTCCGTTACACGAATGCTGCGACCTCCAAAAGATGATATGTAATAAAGTTTTGGAGTATTTTTCACTTTTGCTGAGAAAACAATTTGTTTGCCATTAGGTGCCCAGTCAGGTTTTTCAGAATCAAAACGCCCGAATGTCAGTTGAAGATGACGACGTGTAGATAGGGTGTATCTGTGAAGTTGGAAATAACCATTTTTCTGACTTTCATAAATCAATTGTGTCCCATCAGGAGACCATTTTGGAGAACTGTTGAAATTACCTGTAAAAGTAACACGTTCTGTTTTAAGAGTACTTAAATTATGGATATAAATTTGTGGGCGCCCTGGACGCGAACTGTCTGAAACAAATGCTATCTTGCGACCATCCGGAGATATTTGTGGTGAGGTCTCAAGGCTTTTCCATGCAAAAATTCTTTCCAGTTGGGCATTTTCCAAATGATAACTGAAGATGTCAGCATTGCCCTGTTTCATAAGTGTCAGCAAAATTGATTCTCCATCCAGATTCCAGCTTGCGCTCAGTGGTTGAAATCCGGGCGGAAATGAAAGAATTTTCGCGCGGAGACGTTTTGCCGGTTGAATGGCAAGCTGTGCGCTAGAGCGTGTGAGTGTAGTGTAGAGGATGTAATTACTGTCGAATGACCAATTTGATAGATTATTTGAACCAAGATTATATGAAAATCTTTTGAGAATAGTACCATCATAACTACTGAGAAAAATGTTTTTTCTTCGATTTGTTTTTTGTGCAGTGTAGGAAATCATACTGGAAGAAACGCCTTTAAATTCTAGTGTGTTTTCTATAAACCAGTCAGCAAGTTTTAGCCCCATTTTCCTCAAATCATGATCAGTTCCAACTGGATACAATTCTTTTGAAACAGGGTTTTTTTCTCCATGCGACCGAAGAAATATTTTCAATAAAAGAGGCTTGCTTTTTAGTTCTAAATCAAGGTGAAAAATAACTTCTTCGGATTGATCAAATTCTTCCTTTGATACAGTAATAAATTTAAAGTATAGTACTTTTTCTAAATTTGTTTTGAAAACATTCTGCAAATAAATCACATCAGGACTAGTCTCTTTTGACAGTCCGACTTTTACAGGTACAAACTTTGGATTGGTTATTTCAAAATAATCAATAGCTGAAGCGCTGTGCTCGCAGGTAAGAAAAATCAATCCAAACAGAACAGGAACTATAAAATTCCCGATGTGTAATTTTAGTTGACAATTATATTTTTTTGACTTCACTGAAATCTCATTCTTTAAAGTTAGCCGGACTAAAGCGGATACCAAAATTGTATGAATCTTCTGGATAGGACTTTGGCAAGGATGGGAGAAATTGCAAGTTTTTCATTAAATTTTTTACAGATTTGTAAAGTATATTATTACCGCTTCCCTCCCTATAATATTTAATAATTCGACCGTCTTTGTTAATTTCAAACTGAATCACAACTATATTTGTACTTCCAATCAAATTGATTGGAACTATCCACCGTTCAGACAGAAAATCTTTAAGTTTCTTATGATAATTCAACAATCCTACCGAATTTAAATTGCCAGTTCCATTTCCCGAAATCTGACTTTGCAGACTTACTGAACTAAAAAGTGTTAAAAGTGAAGTCACCGGTCTGGAGAACTGCTTTTTAGAATCTCTGGATATTTTTAGACGTTCAGGGAATTTTTCTATTTGGCTAAGTATATTTTTAAAAGATAATTTTGGTTTGGAGCTTTTCTTTTTGATTTGAGGAATTAACTGCGGTTTTTTTAGTTTCTTGTGTAAAACAATATCTGGAAAAA
>CAZOTX010000149.1:0-4625 GCA_964582835.1 uncultured Pseudomonadota bacterium
AAATATAAGTTTTTGGATTCCGGTGGATCCTGTACCACTTGAATGGACACTAGAGTTCCTAGCTGGCTCTCATCGAGGTCCCTGGTATATGCCGAGAACTTTTCTTGAAAAAGAGGCAAAGTGGTTTCCAGAAGGAAGTCTCTTAGAACTACCAAATGTCGAAGGGAATTTGGGTAATTATAATGTTCTTAGTTGGGAGCTTGAGCCGGGAGACGCTGTTGCCTTTCACATGCTTACCTTGCATGCCGGAGCGGGATCAAGTGCGTTACGTCGTGTTTTTTCATTACGTTTAATAGGGGATGATATTCGTCATGCACCACGTAAATGGGAAACCTCTCCAGAGTTTCCAGGACTCTCAGATCAATTGCCTGCAGGAGTTCCAATGGATCACGAGTTTTTTCCAATAATCTGGCCTCTAGGCTTGGCTTAAATTATACTTTTCTATCATAAAATTCAAATCCATGTCAGTTCCTCAATTAGAAACCCCTATGATGCGTCAGTTTAACACCATCAAACGGGATCACCCAGATAAGCTATTGTTTTATCGGATGGGCGACTTTTATGAAATGTTTGGAGATGACGCGATTGTGGGCGCAAAAGTTTTACAAATTGCTCTTACCTCACGCGACAAAAAAAATAAAAAATCATTGCCTATGTGCGGAGTACCTTATAAGGCTTATGAGCAATATTTAAATAAGTTGACTTCAGCTGGTTATAAGGTAGCTATTTGTGAGCAAATGGAGGATCCTTCAAAAGCACAGGGCCTCGTTGCACGGGATGTTGTGAGAATTGTCACTCCCGGAACTACCGTTTCTCCACAGTTGATAGATCCAAACCGAAACCACTTTATACTTGTAATCAACGTGGTTTTGCGTTCCCAGTGCTTAGGAATTGCCTTTGCTGATCTCTCAACAGGAGAGTTTGAAGTTGCGGAATTTCGTTTAAACGAAACTCATCGTTTTTATGATTTCCTTGCACAACTAACTCCTCAGGAAATTCTGTTGACGCAAAGCCGATCTGAATCTGAATCGAAGTTTTTGGAAGAACTGGTTCAGAGGATGACACAATTACTCGACAAGTTAAATTCAGAAGATACTAGGTCCGTGGTTTCTCAAGAAAATTTCCAAGGACTACAGAATGTGGAAGTTTTTCCTTCTACAGGACGTTTCAATTTTATTGATCCATATCATTTTGATCCAGATGCTTCACAACGAAATCTTAACAATCATTTTGAAACGCTTAATCTTTCTGGATTTGGGATCGATGATTTACCGCATGGAATTGCTGCTGCGGGGGCGTTATTACGATATTTGAAGGAAACCCAAAAATGTGATTTGAGCCATCTTACAGCTTTGCGGCGTTATGCTGTAGACAAAACTATGCTTTTAGATGAAGCAACTGCAGCTAATCTTGAATTGTTTGAGAGTCAGTCTGGAGTGAGAAAAAACACGCTTTACCACGTTCTCAATCATACTCAGACTCCGATGGGCGCAAGGCTTTTCAGGCATTGGTTACGTCAGCCATTGCTAGATGTTGAAGGAATTAATGAACGTTTTGATTGTATTGAAGAGTTTCGAAATAATTTTATTCTTTGTGAAGAGTTTCGCGAATGTTTGGCAAATATTCAGGATTTACCACGCATCATTGGACGCATTACTTTACCTGTGGTTGGTGTGAACGATCTTGTGGCATTGCGTGAATCTCTGGAACCGTTAGGAAAACTACCTACCTATTTGGATGAATTACAATCTCCATTGATAAAAAAAATTGCAGAAAATTTTGATCCGCTAACTGATTTGTTAGACTTGCTGAATCAGCGTTTAATGGACGTACCTTCTGTTAAACTGAGAGAAGGTGGTTTTATGGCTACAGGTGTTTCTGAAGAATTAGATAAATTACGTGAAATTTCAAGAAATTCTAAACAATTTCTTAACGAAATGTTGCTCCAAGAGAGAGATAATACTGGAATTAACTCATTAAAAATTAATTTTAACAAAGTTTTTGGTTATTACCTTGAAGTCAGTAATCCTCATAAATCATCTGTACCGGAACATTACATTCGAAAACAAACTTTAGTTAACGCAGAACGCTACATAACTACCGAACTTAAAGAATTTGAAGAAAAAATTCTTAATGCCGAAGAACGAATAGGAGAATTGGAATATGAACTATTTCAACAGCTAAAAACAGAAATCAACTCAAACACAAGACGAGTTCAGAGAACTGCAAATGATATTGCTGTAGTTGACACGCTTGCTGGACTGGCATTTGTTGCGGAAATCAATCACTATGTAAGACCTAGTTTACATCCTCTTGAAGCTCCGAGAAAATTATTTTTAAAAGATAGTCGGCATCCTGTTATTGAACAAATAGATCTAGGTGAAGTATTTGTACCTAATGATATAGATTTGGAGGAAACAAAGTGTAAGATCATGTTAATAACAGGGCCGAACATGGCTGGTAAATCGACCTACATGAGGCAAGTTGCGCTAATTGTCTTAATGGCACAATGTGGAAGTTTTGTGCCTGTTTCGAGCTGTGAATTTTCTTTGGTCGATAGAATTTTTACACGTGTTGGTGCTTCAGATAATCTTACACTTGGCCAGAGTACGTTTATGCTGGAAATGAACGAAGCTGCTGCTATTTTGAATAATGCAACAGAAAAAAGTTTGATCATTCTAGATGAAATCGGGCGAGGCACGAGTACTTTCGACGGTATCAGTATTGCTTGGGCAATAGTAGAGCATATCCAAAAATTGAGCGCCTTGACGCTTTGTGCAACTCATTACCATGAATTGACGGCAATTTCAAAAGAATTAGAATCCGTAACAAATTTTAGCATACGTATTGAGGAAGAGGGAGAAAAAATTATTTTTTTGCGTAAAATTGTCCATGGAGAAGCTGACAAAAGTTTTGGAGTACAAGTTGCCAGGCTAGCAGGACTACCAAAAAGCGTGGTCAAACGTGCTCTTGAGGTTATGGAAGAATTAGAATCAACGTCATTGGTCCACCATTTGCCTGTAATTATAGATGAGACAATAAAGAAACGCAATATCCCTGCAGAGGTTAATGAAAATTTTGAAAGTTCTTGTGCAAATTCTGTTAATGAAGTATTGCAATTTTCAATGTTTCCAGAGGAGTCACAATTTATTGATGAGTTACGAAAGCTTGATTTGAATGATATGACACCGATGCAGGCTTTAAATTACCTTTATGAAATAACTGAAAAAATACGGCAATAGCAATAAAAGCCGATAATTTCAAAATCTTAAAAATTGATCCAAAAATGCAAATTGCTGTTTACCCGACGAGTGCAAATCCTCCAACTTATGGTCATGCAGATATTTTGGTTAGAACGACGAGACAATTTGATCATGTTTTTTGGTCAGCTGCTATGAATTCGGAAAAGCACTATATGTTTAATGAAGAAATACGTCTCCGGATGATGAATGAATATGTAGAGCATTTTGATCTTAAAAATGTGACAGTAGAAGCATTTACAGGTTCTACTATTCGCTACGTACAAAAAAGGAAAGCACAGGTAATAGTGAAAGGATTACGAAGTTTAGATGATTTTCAAGGTGAATTTCAGCAAGCAGTTGGAAACAAAGGCATTGATTCTGAAATTGAAACCTTTTGCTTATTTGGAAAACCGGATCTTTTTGCCATCAACTCGACTCTTGTTCGTGAATTAGCATTTCTAGGAGAGTCAATTGAGGCCTACGTTTTACCTTCTGTAGCAAGAATTGTGACGGATTCAATAAAAGAACTGGATTCTAATTCATCAAAGGGTAAAAAACATGATTGATATCAAATTATTGGTCTCCTATTTTTTGTTCGGGGTAATAGGATTGGTGTTTTTTTTGTCTATGCTGACTGCTGATTTTTTGGATCCAACGGTTTTTAATCAGTTGTATCCTTCAGAAGGAATTCGGAACTGGACAGGGGTTGTGGGAGCGTTAATTGGGGGCTCTTTATTGGAAATATTTGGACCTTCTGCTTTCCTTTTTCCGTGGCTTTTTGTAAGGGGAGTTTTGCATACACCCCGAACGATTTCAGGAGTGGCCTATACTTATTATGCATTTGTAGTTGTTTTTTTGCTTTCAATAATACATGAGCTTTTACTACAATTAGGTCTTATAAGAACAGAAGAATCAGAGTTCTTCTTGCAAAATGGGTATGCCGCTAAATTAGCGCTAATTTGGCTAGAGCAATCTACTAATCTTGCAATAAGTTTTACTCTTTTATCTGCTATGTTTTTTTATTCTTTAGTCAGAATTTCTCAAATTATTTCACCGCTTCCGTTTATATATGGAATTTATTCAGGAGTGCAAATCATTTTTTCCATGCTTGCCAGAAAAATAATCCCGGATTCAAACGAAGAAAATTTTTCGACTACACAACTACCAAACTTCAAATGAAATTTGTGCTTATAAGGATGTCGCTACTTTTTGAGAAACATTGTTTTATGAAAGGACTATTGATTAATTATTTGATCATCCAGTGATTAATTATTGCTATGATTCCAAAAAATTTTAAAACTTTTGAAAATAAATAATCTCTAAGTTTTTTTGCAAATATAGAATTATAATTTATTGAAAAAATATAATTATGGATATAAAAAT
>CAZOTX010000150.1:0-4587 GCA_964582835.1 uncultured Pseudomonadota bacterium
GCACGTGCAATTGTTTGTGCTTCAAGTGTCATCACTTTAAGGTAATTCGCTAATTTTCTACCTGCCAAAACTGGATCTAGCCTTTTTGCAAGCTCTGGATCTTGAGTCGATATTCCAGCGGGGTCCTGCCCTTCATGCCAGTCATCATAAGCTCCTGCAGTCGTGCCAAGTTTTTGATATTCTTTTTCCAGTTCGGGATTATTGTCTCCCAATGCAACAAGGGCAGCTGTACCAATCGAAACCGCATCTGCACCCAAGGCCAAAGCCTTAGACACATCTGCTCCGTTCCGTATTCCTCCGGAAACAATCAACTGTACTTTACGGTGCATTCCCAATTCCTGCAAAGCTTTGACTGCTTGGCTAATACAGGCCAATGTGGGTTGCCCTACATGCTCAATGAATACCTCTTGAGTTGCTGCAGTACCACCCTGCATTCCGTCAATCACAATCACATCAGCTCCAGCTTTTACGGAAAGTGCAGTGTCGTAATAAGGACGCGAACCACCGATCTTTATAAAAATTGGCTTCTCCCAGTCAGTAATTTCACGCAATTCGTTAACTTTAATTTCTAAGTCATCTGGCCCTGTCCAATCTGGATGACGGCAGGCTGAACGTTGATCAATACCTTTTGGCAAATTTCTCATTTCTGACACGCGATCAGAAATTTTCAGACCCAATAACATCCCTCCGCCACCAGGTTTAGCTCCTTGTCCAACCACGACTTCAATCGCATCTGCTTTACGTAAATCATCTGGATTCATCCCGTATCGTGAAGGAAGATATTGATAAATCAGTGTTTTAGATTGTCTCCTTTCTTCAGGGGTCATTCCACCGTCTCCAGTGGTAGTTGAAGTACCAGCAATTGTTGCTCCCCTCCCTAGGGCTTCTTTGGCTTGTGCTGATAACGAGCCAAAACTCATGCCAGCAATTGTGATTGGTATTTTCAACCTAATTGGATTTTTTGAAAAACGAGTCCCAAGTATAACATCTGTACCACAATTTTCACGATAACCTTCAAGCGGATAACGCGACATGGAAGCTCCAAGAAAAAGCAGATCATCTAATCCTGGTAATGATCTTTTTGCCCCTCCTCCGCGAATATCATAAATTCCAGTTGCTGCCGCTCTGCGAATTTCAGACAGAGTGTAATCATCAAAAGTTGCAGATTTGCGGGGATAAGTTTGAGAGGTGATTTTTTTTGTCATTTCAAATTAATAATAATCTGCATTATCAATATCAAAATTGTAAAGTTTTCTCGCTGAACCGTAATGACGAAATTCGTTTGGATCAGCTTTAATTCCAGAGGTTTCTATAAGGTTGGCAAGTTTTGCTTGAAGTCCCGAAGTCATTTCTTTTTCAACACAATCTGCACCCAAACCGGCAACTTCTCCTCGCACAAATATTTTGGATTCGTAAATCGAATCACCTAGTGCATTTCCTGCATCGCCACAAATTACGAGGTTTCCACTTTGGCCCATGAATCCAGACATGTGGCCGACCGAACCTCCCACGACAATATCCACACCTTTCATCGAAATTCCGCAACGCGAAGAAGCATTGCCCTCAATCACCAACAGACCTCCATGTGCTGTTGCTCCTGCCGATTCTGAGGCATTCCCAATTACTCTAACTTTTCCGGACATCATGTTTTCAGCAAGCCCCACACCTGCATGACCATTAACAGTGATATTTGCTGATTTATTCATGCCTCCACAATAAAAACCAACATGACCTTTGATCTCAACAAACAAATGCGCATCAAGGCCACACGCAATGGAATGTTGCCCATGAGGATTATGAATTTCAAAATTCTTCTCACCTTCTTCGGAAAAATTATGAAGAACGGAATTCACACCTCGCACACCGATATTATTAAGATCAAGAATTTTAATTATTCCTCCCCCCAAATATAGATTGTTGAGGGTTCAGGCTCCCAAATTTCTGCATTTACAGCATTAGGCAAATGTGCAATGGCACGAAATTCTGTAGCCATAGCCACCCAATCATCTGTTTCAGCTAGCACTGCGTGTTTGCAGGCAATCGGGTCACGTACGACCGCAAATCCGTTTTGTGTCCCAATACAAAAAGTGTAAAAGCCGTCAATTTCGCTAATCCCATCTTCCAATGCTTGCCGAAGGCTTGCCCCGGAACGAAGCTTCCAAGTCAAGTAAGCACCTGCGACTTCTGTATCATTTTCTGTTTGAAATTGTATACCTTCGTGCTCCAAATTTCTCCTGAGAATATTATGATTGGAAAGTGAACCATTGTGGACCAGACATAGGTCTGAACCTGTTGCAAATGGATGGGAACCTGCAGTGGTGACAGCACTTTCTGTAGCCATACGTGTGTGACCTATGATATGAGTTCCTGAAGCTTTCTTCAGCTCGAATAGTTCGTAGACTTTTTCCGGAAGTCCAACTTCCTTAAAAATTTCAATCGACTGGCCACTTCCAACAATCTGTATTTTGTGTTCAGAATTTTTCAACCACTCAACAAATGTTTCTTCTTCCGCTTCTGTAATGAGTATACAATGTGTGCCAACTTTTTGAATAGAAACAGCACATTGGTGTGTTGCGGCAAAATCAATTTCCAAAGTTTTCCACGGGAAAGCCGAATCACTATGCGCTAATGAAAATTTTGTCTGCCCATCTATGACGGGATTACGGTAGATTGCAACACCAGCAGAATCAGGACCACGACTGCTCATCTCCAATAGCATGGGCCGAAACATTTTTCCTAATTGAGATTGAAAATCATCGTTTTTCAAATACAAACCGACTATTCCACACATTATTGTTTTTTCTTTTTGTAAGTATTTTCCCCTAATCCTCTGATGTATGCCAACAAAAGGTTTAATGAATTGTACATCATAATAACATTGTTACGAAGAAGTTTCATACACGCTTTCCAACAATAAATTAATACTTCTATCTAAATCATTGATACGTTTCATGGCAAAATTTAAGTGAATTTTGGCGATTCCATCAAATTAATGTCTCAAAGCCGGACGAATGTAATCCGCGACCAATTCCTGAAACTCCCTAACACTGGATTCCCAAAATGGAGACAAGAATCCACCTTGTTTGGCAACTTCCGAATGGCGTCCCTCCTGTAGACGTTCGCACATTGCATGATCTTCTTTGTGAACACTATCCCAAAGTCTACTTATCTTTTCTACCGCTTCAACACTTTGATCAGAATCTTTGTGTAGATAAATCACACGTCTTTGGCATGTATATTCTGAAGACACTGGTATATTTAGATGGACGCCAATTTGATCAGGATAGTAAACACCCAAAACAAAGTTTGGAAAAAGAGTCAAATACTTGGAACTAACGGACAGTACCCCTTCTTTTGTCTGTTCCTGTTTAATGTCTACAGCACTTCCCAGACAATGTCCGTCACTTACGACGTAGTGATCCACCAACGGCTGGTTTGTGGTGTTTTTATGAACAAACTGGACATGATAGGGCTCAATGAAATTTTCCATTAGAAGTTTCCAATTTGTTTTGATTTCACCAAATTCAATAGAGGAGACCACAAAATACTCATTCAAATTAAAATCCGCTAATTGTTTTTTTAGTGGAGCGATATGTGAATCAAATGTTGGAGTTTCGCTAACTAGATTCACAAATATCCAATCATGGAACAAACGGCATGTTACCTCATGAAGTCCATGATCCTCCAAGCTAAATTCCTCAGGAAGTTCTGTTTTCTCGCCACCAAAAAAAGGAGTTGCTCTTAATTTTCCTTCGAAATCATAGCACCAATTGTGATAAGGACAGGTAATTAGGTTTTTGCAATTGTGAGACTTGTCCACAAGTTTCAGGTTGCGATGTAAGCAGACATTATAAAAGGCTCTGATTTTATCTTTTTCACTGCGCACTAGAAAAAGAGATTGCTTCGCCACTCGAATGGGCATTACATCCCCAACATTGGAAAGGTCATGAGCAAATCCGACAAATGACCAATTTTTAGAAAATATCTGACCAGCTTCAAGGTCGTAAAAGTCACCCTCAGTATAGGCTTCAGAGGGAAGACCATGTTTAACAGTGCCGCTATCATCAAATGCCGAAAAGAGCTGTTTGCCAGCTAATTGATTCATAGAGTAATACTCATTTTTGAGGACAGTTTTATCTATAACGAAATTGTTCTTGACTTATTTTACAAATTTCATAGAAATATATCATCATTTATTATTGAAAAAATTTTTGTGGAAAGCGAATTATTCTTTATGTTAGCCTACTACAGTTTAAATTATTGCCACCTAGTTGAATTACAATTTTTTAACCTTTAATCTAAGGTGAGTTAAATGATTGCAAAATTTTTTTTTAATCCAAGATTTGTTTTTACAGTAATTTCAGGTTGGATGCTGTTTCACACAATATTGTTTTATTTTGGGGCTGGAACATTGGTAAGTGAAATTTCGGGTCTTAATGAAAAAGGTATCATTTCCGTGAAAAGCCTTATGGAAATGCTTGGGGGATTTAGTTTGTTTGTAAGTATAGTATTGTTTTTTTGTCGTGACATTGAAATTTCTAATGCAAAAAAAGTCCTCACAGGTTCTGGTTTTGGGTTTTTATGTCT
>CAZOTX010000151.1:0-4578 GCA_964582835.1 uncultured Pseudomonadota bacterium
TTCTATATTTTCCCGGAGACTTCTTTTTATCAAAAGATCAATACGTGTATCGGATGCAAGATCAGTCTTTTTAATATCCAGATATGTTTGGATAAAATCCATTGAATCTTCCTGCTTCTGAGAGGATCGCATTTCGGCAAAAACCTGATAAGTCTCTTCAAAAAATGTTCTCAAACTCCGTGTAGAGTGGGCATTGCTTTCACTAACAGAAATGTAATCTGAGATATTGCAGAGGAAGAGCAGGATAACATTGATTAGATTCCGGTCTGCAATTTCAAAAAAACTTTGCAAAGCCTGATCGAAATAGGCAGAAGTTTTACTGAGCTGAACAACCGTCGAGTGATGTACAATTAGAAGAGATACGAGGGTGAAAAATTCCTGATCATCATAACCAATCCGCTCCAATGCTTCTACAGCAATCGATGTTCCAGAAACCTCATGATCTGTTTGCGGATCAATTTTTCCAACATCATGAAATATAATGCCCCATTTGAGTGCTAAAATATGTTTTGGTTCCAGATATTGAAATAATTCCTGATAATCTTTTTTTAGCCGATCCAGTTCTTTTTGCGTACGATCAAGTGCATTGAGGGTATGAGTACAGACTGGATGTTGATGATAAGCAAGATTCCTAAGCAAGAAACGCATTTTGTTAGTTTCAGGAATGAAACAACCCATTAAAGTACTAGGTTGACTTTCAGCATTAATTGGTTCGCAAATTTCAAACATTATCCTCCAAGCATTTGCAGCAAATGGGGTCAACATCAGTTTAGTAAAACATTTAGCAATCTGTATTCGGTTTGAAAAAATCACATCCGGTGTTATGATACGAATCAAGTCGGCCATATCATCTTTGAGATCAAATGATAAATCGTATTCTGATTGTCCCACATATTCAAAAAGCTCCAGTAAAGCGGTGGGATCGTTGAAAATCAACGAAATCGGAACCTGAGGTAAGCCTTCCAGAGCATTTACCTCTACTATTTGACGTTTCCCCAGATGCACAACGACCTGGAAATTAGAGAAAGTCCTTACTATGGTACGATCTAGAAGTCGTTGCAAAATCGCCTTAGAGAGATCTTGAATATAATTCAACATTTGTTGACGATAGCGGTCAAAATCGTCAACACTCTGAAAGCGTTTTTTCTTGAGCAGGTATAGTCTCTCCGTTGCATCATTGATGATGTTAATCTGGATGTCTTTTTCAGAAACTCCTCCTTCACGTGCTTCATCATCTAAATGAAACTTCACTGCAGTCGCAGAAAAGTTGCGTAAATCGTAAAGAAATTCGAGGGCCTGACAAAGTTTGAAACCCTGACGTGGTGAAATTATACGTTTTTTAATTAGCAGAGCCAGCATATCAGCTGTTTGATTTGGAAATACACCAAAAGTCGCAGCCGCCAACCAAAGTGGGATTTGCAATGATCGTAACCCACCTTGATCTTCCTTTAGATTCATATTACTCAACCCAGGAACTGTTTGATCATGGAAATCACGTATTTGGCTTAGGACGAATGTTTCATATGGCAGGATTTGAAAAAATCTGCGCTTAAGGGCATTAGCTAAATGATTACTTCCAAGCAAAACTCTGCTTTCTAAAATAGCCGGTATGGTATGGATGGTAGAAGGATCCTCAAAACGAGATAAATCCTCGTTCAATTCAAAGTATTGGTGAGCAGTTTCTATACCTGCTATCCGCAGTAAATGCTCAATATGAATGATGAGTTGCCTGCAAATTTCAGCCTCTCCGGAACTTAGTTGCTGTGTATCCAAGCAATAACCAAGATCCCTGTCTGAGGCGAAACTAAGTTCTGCCCGCCCGTATCCTCCTCTGGCAAAAATTACCAAATGATTAAGTAAATAATCACGTTTGAACTCACCATTTTGAGCCTGAGGAATCTGCTCTTTCAAGTCCTTCAAACTATCACTTAGCCTCTTTATTTCCCGAGTCAAATCTGCCTCAATACTATTGTAATATTTTAGCTGCTGCCTTTGGTCAGGATCTTCCGAATTTGATTCAATCTTTTCGATTTGTTTCTGCGTGAGTGTGAGTTTTTGTAAATTTTTGGGAAGTTTTCGTGTTTTTAATCGATATTCTTTTTTGAGTTCTTCTATTGTCTTTTCTTTCAGGATTGGTAAATCTTTAAAAGCATATTCAAAAGCAGTAAGGATGATACTGTCCAATAGGCGTGTATTTTGGGCAAGTGTCTCAAAAGAGCTTTTGGTACTTAGACTCTTATCTACAATTATTTGATACTGCTCTTCAAAATATTCTGAAGTAACTGTTGCAAACACTCTTTCGCGTGAAGCGAGATATTCCAATATCTGGCTGTCATTAATTTGCAATGGTCGCCAAACTTTAAGCAGTTTTTTCTGTAAGTCTTTTTTGTGTTTTTCAATTTTTTGAGCATCCTCTGTGAAGAGGAACGGAGAAAGAAAGGGATAATTCTCTATCGGAGAAAAATTTGTATCCATGATGTATTAACAGGTTGCTAAAAACTGTTGACGGGGTTTAAATAGCACGATAAAACAACTTTTTAACCCTCATTGATGGGTTAGTCAGAATCTAGATCAGTCATCGAAATTTAAATTTGACTCAAAGTAAATTTCCCCGTAACAAAATTTTCAAAAAAGATCTGCCTGAGATTTTTTAGGTGCTGAAATATCTAAATGTTGATAAGCTCGTTCAGTCGCAATTCTACCTCGAGGAGTACGCTGCAAAAATCCCTTAAGCAACAAAAAAGGCTCATATACATCTTCAATTGTATCTTTTTCATCTGAGACTGCCGCTGAAAGAGTACTTAAACCTACTGGGCCACCACCAAATTTTTCAATAATAGTTCCCAAAATATGACGATCCATTTGATCAAGTCCTTCCAAATCAATTCTCATTCTTTCCAGACTTCGCTCAACCAAAGGCAAAGTAATTACTCCATGTGTCTCCATATCCGCAAAATCCCGACAACGCTTCAATAAGCGGTTTGCAATTCTTGGTGTACCTCTAGCTCTGCGTGCCAGCTCCATGGAAGCTTCTTCTACGATTTCAATTCCAAGTAATGACGCTGCACGTAAAATAATAGTTTTCAGATCTTCCACATTATAAAAATTCAACCTAAACTGAATTCCAAAACGCTCCCTCAAAGGTGAGGAAAGTAGCCCCGCACGTGTTGTAGCTCCAACTAGAGTAAAATGTGGCAAATCAATTTTTACTGTTCGTGCAGCAGGACCTTCCCCAATAATAATGTCAAGAGTAAAATCTTCCATAGCACCATAAAGAACTTCTTCCACTACCCTGTTTAATCTATGTATTTCATCAATAAACAAAATGCTACCAGGATCCATGTTAGTAAGAATTGCAGCTAAGTCCCCTTGACGCTCAATCACTGGTCCAGAAGTCGATCGTAATTGCACCTCCATTTCTCGAGCAAAGATATTTGCGAGCGTCGTTTTTCCCAATCCCGGTGGACCACTCAAAAGAACGTGATCCAAAGCATGTTTACGTTTTTTTGCGGCACCAATAAAAACTTCAAGATTTTCCTTAATTTCGCTTTGACCAATATAGTCCTGTAAACGTTCTGGACGTAAAGATTGGTCAAATTGCTCCCCTTGTTGGATTTCTGATGATACCATTCTTACCTCAGAGTTTTCCGTAGAATCGAGAGCCTCAGTCTCCACAGTTTGATCCTGCATAGGTTTATGAAGAAGTAGGAAGTTTATCCAGGTGTTGTTCCTGGGAAGCTATATCCGGACTAATGCGCCATGTGTATAAAGGAGAAAAAACATACAAAATGAGGTATACAAGTGCAACATGACCGAAAAATGGTGTAAACGCGAAACCAATGATAAGAACAATGGTAAAAATTAAAAATTTTCGACTTCGGCTCATTAAACGGCCAATGTGTAAATAGCGGATTGGGAAACTTACCATCAAGATTCCCGCAACTATCATCAGAAAAAAACTGAATTTTGACCAAAACAAAAGATCCGGAGTATTTGATTCAAGCGCTTTTCCAATCATAATGAAAGGTGCTGCAACTAACAGTGCAGCACCTGGAACAGGAATCCCTTTGAAAAAACCAGGAATACTATTTTTATCCAAAATAAAGAAAACTAATCTTGTAATTCCCAGAGTGACGTATAAAATGGCAACCCACCCATATGGGAGTGATTGAACAGATTCATCCGCAACCCGTCCCAGCAAAATGTAAAATATTACTGCGGGTGCTATACAGAAACTGACGGTGTCAGAAACGTCGTCAAGAACACCCCCCAAAGTAATATTATATTTTTTGGGTTTTGCTGTTGGAAGAGGCTTTGTCAGCCCCAATTTTCTAGCAACTGCACCGTCTATTTTGTCAAAAAATCCTGCACCAAGTAAAATTAGATATGCTTCCTGAATCCGTCCTTGATATGAAAACAGTATTGCTAAAATTCCCATTAGCGCATTCATTACGGTCAAGGCATTTGGGAATACAGCTAAAATACGGCGACGCAAAAGTTCATCGTTCAAACAAAGATCGTCCAGACAAGCCGTACCGTATTTTTGACAATAACCAGCAATAGAACCAAAATTGATGA
>CAZOTX010000152.1:0-2793 GCA_964582835.1 uncultured Pseudomonadota bacterium
TTAAATTCAGTACCTGTGCTTGGACTGACACATCCAAAGCAGAAACAGGTTCATCCGCCACAATCAATGCAGGACGGGTAATTAATGCTCGGGCAATGGCTATACGCTGTCTCTGTCCTCCTGAAAACTCATGAGGGTATTTGTTTGTTTCGGATGGTGAGAGACCTACGTTTTCAAGGGCTTGAGCAACCAGATCCTGATGGATTTTCGGTGATACCTCGCCGAACAATGTTAGTGGTTCAGAAACTATTTTTCCAACTGACAATCGTGGATCTAATGAGCCGTATGGATCCTGAAAAACCATTTGCATTCCACGTCTTTTACGACGTAACTCTGCTGATTTTAAAGTGTGTAGGACCTTTCCTTGAAAATAAATTTCTCCTGATTGAGGAGATTCAAGCGCTAGTACAGTTCTGGCCAATGTAGATTTGCCGCAACCGGATTCACCCACAATGCCAAAACTTTCACCGTAATTTAAAGACAAAGTCACTTTATCAAGTGCACGGAATCTTTTTGGTCTTTTAAAAAGATTCTGACGCGGTAGGGTATATTCCCTAACTAATTCACGGATTTCGAGCAGTTTTTCTGCAGGCATTTCTTTTTTCATATGTTTTTCTGCAAAGGGAAAAAACATGCTACGGAGTGACCACTACTTATCTGGGATTCATCTGGAGCAGATGAAAAACATTTTTCCTGAGTACGTGAGCAACGGTCAGCAAAAGAACATCCTTTTGTTCGTTCCCAAAATTCTGGAACACGTCCGGGAATTGTTGACAATCTGTTGTTTTGAGTATTTCTCACATTCCCTCTAAGTTCTTTTGAAGACGTTACTGTGTCTGGAATTGAGGCGAATAGGCCGTGTGTATATGGGTGTGCTAAATGTTCGAAAACTTTTTTGGTATGTCCTTTTTCTACGATCCGTCCAGCATACATTACCAGCATTTGATCAGTATTTTCAGCAATAATACCTAAATCATGTGTTATCAGCATCAGTGCCATTTTTTTCTCAATAGCCAATTCAGAAATCAAAACCAATATTTGTTCCTGAATCGTGACATCAAGTGCAGTTGTCGGTTCGTCAGCAATAATCAATTCTGGTTCACATACCATTGCTATTGCAATAACAACTCTTTGTCTTTGTCCACCGGAAAGCTGATGCGGATATAAGGAGCGTGAATATTTTTGGGCTGGCAAGCCGACGCGATCCAATACTTTTGAAGCCTGAAGCTGAGCCTGATGTCTAGATAAACTTTTGTGTAAAATCAAACTTTCTGCAACCTGAAAGCCGATAGGTTGTACTGGATTAAGTGCAGTCATAGGCTCTTGAAACACCATACTGATTCGGTTCCCCCTGATTTTACATAACTCTTTTTCAGGTAGGCCCAACAAATTTTTACCAAATATTACTTCACCCGAGGCAGTCATAATTTCTGGTAGCAACCCCATGATTGCATAGGCAGTCATTGATTTTCCACAACCTGATTCTCCTACCACTCCTAGTCTTTTACTGCTTTCTAGCTGGAAATTAAGATTGTCTAAAATGTTAATTGGGCCTAATTTGTGTTCTGTCCGAACTGTTAAATTTTTAACTGTTAATAAATTCAAATTGTTTTCGCTAGCAGTAAAATTTTGTAAAATGTGAAAAATTTTTACAAAATAGTAATTGATTAATGAAGAAAAAAGTAATAAAAATTGCTTCGCTTTATGGCAAGCTTTTCTTTTCGGAGCAGTTTTTGCTTTCAGAGATTGACCAATTTGTGTAATCTGCTATTACTATAGCATAAAAGTATAAATACATTGTCAATTTTGTGATTGAATTTTTTTGTTTACCCTTTTCACTAATTGGAACACTATGAGGAATAAAACTATGATGACAGCTATTCAAGAAGAATTATTTGGTAACGAACAATACTCACGATTATGCAGCATTTGTCGAGGCGAGTTTCCGCGTTCTTCAGAATTTTTTCCTCCAGGGCGTTGTCATGATAGTCTAGCTTCATTTTGTCGGAAATGTGCAAATGTCCGCGTTCAGGTTCTCAAAGCTAATAGGGAAACTGAAAGAAGATTGGCTCAAATGAATTTGCTTGAAAAAAGTTGTGAAAAATGTAGAACAATAAAGCCGTTGCGCGAGTTTTATATGTCTTCACATTCACTTGATGGTAAAACATTAAACTGCAAAATCTGCATAGATACAAAATACAGTGAAAGGCAAATGCGTCAGCAGCGTCTAGGAGATTTGGCATGGGCGGTCTATTTTATTCAGGATTCACGTAATAACAATGTTAAAATTGGTTCATGTGACGATCCATATCTTACGCTGGAAACTCTCCAGAAAGGTTCTTCTGAAGCACTACATTTACTGGCAAGTCATGAGGCAGGACATAAAGAGTCTGCAGAAAAAATTGAAGGTGCTCTATACAGTTTGTTTCAATCTCACTTCAGAGGAAACGGATGGTTCGAAATGGTGCCTTCGCTAGAACAGTACATTTCCCTGATTCAACGTGAAGATTACAATAAGGCGGAAATTCTACTTTTTCCAATGAAAAGAACTCAAAAAAAAGCTACAAAACAGATAACTCCTTCAGATATCGTTGAAGAAACGGTATTTGTTGAGGGACAAAAATTTCCTAGTATTACCGCCGCCTCCAAAGCAACCGGTCTTACAGTTGAACAGTTGAAAAAATACCTACAAAATTCTGTGGATTATAGTTCCAGAGTCTCTAGAAAGATCCCAAAAGCAAGTTGATTGTTTGAATGAACAGGCAGGACCATGAATGGTAGTTTTTATTCAAA
>CAZOTX010000152.1:2803-4559 GCA_964582835.1 uncultured Pseudomonadota bacterium
TTCCCTACCTTTGTGAATTTGTCATGTCAGGAAATTCCTTAAACGATTTTCGACAGGAAGCTCTTTTGGAAACAGGAGGGGAAGTCCTGGAGATAGGTTTTGGAACTGGACTTAATTTACCTCATTATCCAGACTCAGTTCATCAAATTGACGCAGTGGATGTCAATCCACGTATGTTTAATCTGGCACAAAAGCGTATAAAAAAATCTGGAATCTCCGTTACAAATTATATTCTTTCCGGTGAGAATCTCCAGATGGAAGATTCAAGTTATGATTGTGTGGCCTGCACTTTCACCTTGTGTAGTATTTCAGATATCTCAACAGCTCTCTTTGAAATAAATCGAGTGCTTAAAACTGGGGGAAAATTTATATTTCTTGAACATGGTTTGAGTGATTCGAGAAGAGTTCAAGTCTGGCAGCACCGCCTCAATCCTTTTCAAAAAATAATTGGAGACGGTTGTCATCTTAATCGTGAAATGGATCAACTTGTAAGCGGTGCTGATTTTGAAATAACTTCACTAAAACGATTTCAGCTCCCATTGCTTCCGCGTTTTATAGGTCATTGTTATCAGGGAGTCGCTGTAAAAGTCTAGATTGCACGTTAAATTAGCGTAGTCTCAAAAAAAAATTTTTAGTAAAATTATACTGAATTAATCTCAATTCTTTCATGTAACTATTTCTTGAAGTCAAAAACGCAAGTAAGATAAATCCGCTAACGTCTCCCATTAATATTCGAAATTCTTTAATGTCAAATATCAATTTTTAATTTGTCATGGAATTGTTTTTGTCAAAATAATATTTTTTAAAATCATCTCTTGACAAACTTTATCTAATTCAGCTAGTCTTTTTATTCCGGGCTATTTCTGTTTTTTGAGAATTATCTTGTATTTTTGTCAATACTGTCAATCTTTTGTAATTTCCCTTCTTGGGAAAAGTATATTACGTTGGCAAATTTAGACAAACACATAGTATGTGCATGAGCCAAACGGGCAGGCTGTCATGAAAAATAAATATTTTTGCATGATTTTTTTTCTATCAGGCTGTAAATCATTTAAATCTATGGGAAACAGCTTGATCTACAACTTCCTGTATGCAAGGTTTGTGTTTTCCTTTAACAAATAATCAGAAGGACTAATATGAAACAGGCTTTAATCTCCATTTTTGTTAAACGCACACTCCCCTCTTTGTTTAAAAAGTTTTTGTTATTTTGCTTTGCGTCATTTCTTTTTGGAGGGCTGGCTATTCCCCTTCATGCTGGAGGTATAAAAGTGGCAGCAGTATTTGAAACTCCTATAGAAGAACCCTGGGTCAACCAAATTCACGTAGCTTTGCTCCAGGCAAAAAAAGAAATGGGAATTGAATACACCTGGTCGGAAAGTGTAAAATCTGCTGATTTCGCCCGAATTATGCGTGAGTATGCAGAAGGTGGTTACCAGTTGATTACAGGAGACTCTTTTGGAGCGGAACGCATTGCTCGCCGAGTTGCTAGAGACTATCCAAAGGTTTCTTTTGTTTTCGGATCAGGAATCGGTCCGGCGGAACCGAATTTCGGAGTTTTTGACAATTGGATTCACGAACCAGCCTACCTTTCAGGAATGATTGCCGGTAAAATGACTAAAACCAATATACTTGGAGTTGTTGCCGCTATGCCGATTCCAGAAGTGAACAGGCTTTCAAATGCATTTTGTAATGGAGCTAAGGAAGTAAACAAAAATGTACGGTGTAAGTTCTCATTTATTGGTTCATTCTTTGATCC
>CAZOTX010000153.1:0-4522 GCA_964582835.1 uncultured Pseudomonadota bacterium
TCCGCTTGCTTTGAAGTCCCAACCAAATGCAGGAACGGCAAGCGCTATTGAAGCAACTGCGGCTAACATGATTTTACTTAATTGTTTCATAACTCTCCTTAAATTGTTATGAGGTTAGTTTGAGATCCAACCATTAGGATCTTCTAAACTTCAAATATACGGCTGCTGTAACCACGATGGTTCTTCAGTCCGTTACGACTTCAGGAGACGCTCCTGAATGCCCGAGGTTCGACCTCAACTTAATGATAGTGCACCTTCTGGGCCAATTGTCGCACGCAGAATGTAAATTAGATTATAAACCCCACTCTGCAACAAATCCACTCTGTCCATGCGACAGAATGATAGTCCCCTACCTCATGATCTCTCTTCTGAATGCCTGAGCAAAAGCCCTCGAAGCGACTGTTTCTGAGTCAGGCCGCCAGTTGGACACAACGAAGTTATCTGCGATTGAGTTTCACCC
This sequence comes from uncultured Pseudomonadota bacterium, assembly GCA_964582835.1. Classification (GTDB taxonomy): domain Bacteria; phylum SAR324; class SAR324; order SAR324; family NAC60-12; genus Arctic96AD-7. Next base: position 461 of record CAZOTX010000153.1, read on the forward strand.
CTCCTGACGGTTCAGAATCATAGCTCCTTATATTCCAGCTATTTTTCACCGCCAAGGGGTTTCGTTCAAACATTCCCGAAAATCAGCGAAGTTTGAGGGTCTTAGTTAGGAATTATCGTACTTTTTATAAAAAAGTCAAGAAAAAAATCAATTAATTTCATTTTTTTGCTAAAAAACAGTAAAAAACCCCACCTTAATTACTTTTAATCAGTCTTTCTAGACAATAACTTATAGTCTAGCATATTTGATTTACCTTGTAAACATCACAAATTAGTAGTCAGTCCCTTGAATTATTTCATGATTTTTTTTTGTGAAAAATAATATTATTATATAAAAAATATTAGAAATCACATAAAATATCAAAGCAAAAACCCAAATTAAGGATAAGTTGATTAAATTACTTCTTGATATAGACACAGGGATTGATGATGCCTTGGCACTTTTCTTCTTAGCAGAAGCACAAAAACAAGGTCACGTTGAAATCCTGGGAAGCACAACTGTTAGTGGAAATGTTGAAGTTTCTCAAACTACTCGGAATACACTCAAAATTTGGGAAATGTTGGAGCTTGATATTCCTGTAGCTTCAGGATCAGAAAGCCCGTTACAGTCAACATTAAGAACAGCAACTTTTGTACATGGAGATGACGGGCTGGGAAATTCCTTCCTCGTACCGCCAAAAAAGTCCCCTGTTGATGAGTCAGCTGAAGATATGATTTTGCGGTGCAGTCATGAATATTCTGGAGAATTGACTTTGCTCACAACCGCACCACTGACAAATATTGCGATGGTCATATTGCGTGATCCTAGCATTGCTAACCGAATCAAGAGGCTAGTGATCATGGGTGGAGCATTTTCCACAGGCAATGTTTCTGCTGTGACTGAGGCTAACATCTCCAACGATCCTGAAGCAGCAAGGATTGTTTTCCGCTCTGGAATAGATATGACCATGGTCGGTCTAGATGTCACGCACGAAGTGTACTGGGAAGAATCAGATTTGGAACCATTAATAAAAATTAACAATGAGCGTTCAATTTTTTTACTTCAGATAATTCGATTTATTTCAGAAGCTTATGAAAGTCTTTCAGGTTGGAGGCGATGTGTTCTACATGATCCGCTTGCGGCAGGAGTGTGTCTTTTCCCGGATCTTGTCAAAACCGAAACTCTTTTTGTAGATGTTGAATTGAATGGGGAATTAACCCGCGGAATGACTGTGGTAGATAAGAGGGGTAAAACTCCTTCAGGTGAGGAAAATATGAAAGTTGCCCTTGAAGTGGACGCGGAACGTTTCAAAAACCTACTTATGCAAAGTCTTTTGGTTTGGGTTCAGGAAGGATGATGTTTCAACTGGAATGTAATATGTTAATTTTTTCCTGTGATCATCAGGCTGTTAGAAAAAATTGTTTGTCGTCCATCAGTTCCAGTTTCGAACCTACCCAGTCTTCTGGTGAAAACTCCTGTAACAAAGAAAGAATTTGTTTTCGGGCTTTTAAGTCAACAGGTGAATAGGGCAATCGGAAAACAGGCTGAGTTGCACCCGTCATGCTGAGTACTGTATTGAGGGCATTTGGGCTAGGGACATGAAATAACCATGACATAAGAGGTTGCAAACGATCATTAAGCTTCGGATCATCCGTATCCATCAGACAACGCATAAACCCAGGCATCAAATTGCTAATTACTGAAATCACCCCGTGAGAACCGTGACGGTGCCGTCCCTCAAAACACTGGTCATCATTCCCAGACCAACAGGCAATCCCTTTTGACTCATAGTATGCAATCCGATTGTTTCCGGCGCACTCTTTGATCCCAATCAAGTTATGATGTTGAGCCAGTTCCTCAATTAATTTTGGTTGAAGATCCTGGCCAGTCCTTCCAGGTACATTGTAAATTATAGAAGGCCCCAAATCTAAAACCCTATTGAAATGCTCTCTGAGTCCTGCATCAGACGTTTTTCCATAATATGGATTTATCTGAAGCGATGCATCCATTCCAAAAGCAAATCCATATCTGGTTCCCTTGATTGCTTCGCGCGTATTGTTGCTTCCAGTGTTGCCGACTATTGTTAGGCGGTCACCGAATTTGTTTACACTGTGGGCAATCAACATCAGATGCTCTTCCCAGTCCATCAAATGACCTTCGCCGGTGGTTCCACAAACAATCAGGCCCTGCACACCATTTTTTATCTGTTCATTAACAAGAAAGTCAAAGCTCTCAAGATCAACATCTCCGTTAAGTTTGTAAGGAGTTTTAATTGCAGTCATCAGACTTGAACATTTTATTTTTTCCATTTTATTAAACTTTTTGTATTAGCTCGAAAAGCTGGATGTTTGTGGATTACTATTCTGTCTGCAGAAAATCAATCATTTTAAAAAGGTTATGAATACTCTACTAGGATACTTTAATCGACAAAAACGTTCAAGGCAGGTATAGATAAAATTTATGGAACTTTTTTCAGATTGGACTCATAATAACGTGTGTATAGATTGCCCCTCTCTGTAAAGCGCACCCCATAAACATTACTTCGTAATCCCGGACGAAAAAAACTATTTTCAATCACACCGAACCACTGATCAGTCAAATGTTTTTTCAAAACTATCTGAACACGGTCACCCTCTTGAAATCGTGGATTAATGGCTTTTGGCATCGGACAGACTTTTTTATGGAGTGATGTGTCACCATAGCAAATCCACGAAGCCCTTATAACAATACCGATACGTTGCGGGCCTCCGTTTACTTGAATAAAGTCTGATGGTGAAAAAGAAGTTATGATTTTTCGAGAAGTGTTTACAATGCGGTCAAAAACCTCTAGTTCGTAGGCCCTATATTCGGAAAATGCAGTACTTGAACACAACAACAAAAATATTAAAGTGCAATTAAAGTTAACCAATCGAGTCATCGAGTCACCCCTTCTAATTTGGCTCCATCATAAATTGTATCCTGATCTAATACTCCTCTCATTGAAGATCCATTAAAAATGCTTTTAGAAAAATCTGCTTTTGATAAATTTGCATTAACGAGATTTGCGTCATTCAGTTCTGTTTCACTTGCTTTTGCATTCATCAAAATAACCTCATTCAAAATGGAAGCATTAAAACGTGCATTGTTCATTGTTGCAGATAGTAGTCTGGCCCGACTCAAGTCACATTTTTGTAGAGAGGCTTCAGAGAAATTGCAAAAATTTAAAGTTGCCCCCTGCAGTTGCGATGTATCAAGGTTAGCCCCGATGAATTCAGAGCCAGTCAAATCTGTATTGGTTGCTCTGAGATCGACTGAACGGCAGGCATTGAAATCGCAAACATGCATTTTTGCCCCGCAAATATTTGCTGCAGATAAAGATGTGAATGAGAAATCACATAGATCCCCCTTTACGTTGATTAGGACCGAATCTTTGAAAAAAGAACCACTAAAATCAACACTGTGTAAAATTGACTGACGAAAATTTACCTCTATAAGGACACAGTCTCTCAAATCTGACTTACTTAGATCACATTCTATAAAAGAAGATTCTTGCATGTGACAGTCCTGCATCTCACAATCATCAATTAGACACTCTTCAAAGTGGGCAAAAGCGAAATCGGAGCCGTTGAAATTACTTCCAGCAAATTTGCACTTAGTAAAGATTGCCCCCTCAAAATTAAACTTCTCTAGATTTAGTCCGGTGATATCTATCTCTTTTATTGGTGATCTATGCTTTACCAAACGTTCTATATCTTTTCGGGTGATATCGGCCATTACTTAATTCTATTAGGTTGTGATTCAGTCTAGATAGTACCTAACTGAATTTTTTAACGATAGAGTTAGATTACACACAGAAAAATTTGATAAACAAATTTCTCTAATGCCTCTTTACAACATTTATTTGGTTATTTTACAGGTTTTTAATTTCTAAAAAAGTCTTTCCTCATATAAGTACGTCTGCTCAATCTTTTTTTGCCCAAATTTAATAATGACTATCGTAAACTTTAAAGTTCAAGCTGGCATCTTGAAAAAATATTGCTGGTAGTTTTTTAAAAGCTCTTTACATGAGTTAAACTTGATTCCGTTTTCGTCGAAACTATAGGC
>CAZOTX010000154.1:0-4513 GCA_964582835.1 uncultured Pseudomonadota bacterium
GGATATGCTGGAATTGATACACAGGGGTTGGAAGGTATTGAGAGCAAATACGAACCTTTACTCGCTGGAAAACCTGCGGTATATGTTGTGGAAAAAGAAGGAATGTTCCGTACAGTACCACTTTCCAAGATTCCAAAAAAAATTCCAGATCAATATTCTCTTCAATTGACAATAGACAGTACTATTCAGCATTTTGCAGAAAAAGCCCTACAAGAAGGAGTGGTTAAATCTCAAGCCGATCGAGGAAATGTTGTGGTACTTCATTCCAAAACTGGAGCCATTCTAGCCATGGCTTCGTATCCAGGTTTTGATCCCAATAGGTATCAGCACTTTAACAGAACTCATCATCTGAATCAAGCTGTTACTTTAGGATATGAACCAGGTTCTACTTTTAAAATGATTACAATTGCTGCCGGTTTGAGCGAGAACCTGATAACTCCTGATCAAGAATTCTTCTGTGAAAATGGTGCATACAAAATAGGAAGTAACATAATTCGAGACTCATCGCCGCATGGTTTAATGACTCTTAAGCAGGTTTTAAAAAAATCTTCAAATATTTGTTCCGCAAAAATTGGAATGAGTATGTCACCTTCACTTTTTCATGAATACATTTTACGCTTCGGTTTTGGTCGTCGTCCAAACTCAGGGATTGCGGCAGAAGCAACAGGAAGAGTTATTTCACCCAAAAAATGGCAAACTATCGATCATGCAAATATTTCGTTTGGACAAGCTATTCTTGTTTCACCACTGCAAATGGTTAGTGCGGCAAATGTTTTTGCAAATGAGGGGCAATGGGTTCCTCCTTTCATTGTAGAGAATGTTATTGATAAAAATGGGGAAAAATTACGGGAAATTAGGGATAAAAAAGGTGAAGTAAGTCATAAGTTTGGAATTGGAACCCGAAGTACTGTAGTCGAATCCTCTGTAGCAGAACTAGTCAGGAAGTATCTAATATCTGTGACACAAAAAGGCGGTACTGCACAACAAGCTGCAATCAAAGGCTACCAAGTTGCTGGAAAGACAGGTACAAGCCAAATCTACGATCAACAGATTGGACGATATTCTAAAACACGTTATATTGCTTCTTTTGTAGGTTTTGCTCCTGCTTTTGAACCTTTGATAACAGTGCTGGTTGTTGTTGAACAGCCACGCACTTCATATTATGGAGGAACTATTGCTGCTCCAATTTTTAAGGAGATTGTTCAACGTACACTTTTGTTTAAAGATGTTTTGCCATTTCCAGGCAATAATATCGAAGTTACTACTGCTCATGTGGGAACTGTCACACAATAATTTATAGGAAAAATTTTCATTTTTTGCAAAGCTATATAATAATCCTGCTGTAAGATCATCCCTAGAATTAGTATGTCCGTCTTTTTAGCTCCAGTACTAGTCCTCATTGATAACAGAACAAATAGATGAATTTGCCATTCGTATTGCAGTTTTGATAGATTCTATCATAGACTGTGGATTTGCAGAAATCTGCGGGGCCAAATCAAATGCAGTTCCATGATCGGGAGAAGTACGAATAACAGGTAGTCCAAGTGTAATATTAACGGCACGTTCAAAACCAAAAAATTTTAAAGGAATAAGTGCCTGATCGTGATACATAGCTACCACTGAATCAAATCGTCCTTTGCGATGTTCCAAAAATATACTGTCAGGGGGAAACGGCCCCTCGCAGCGTATCCCTTTTTTTCGAGCAATTTGCATTGCAGGACGAATAATGTTATTTTCTTCGTCGCCAAATAATCTGTTTTCACCAGCATGTGGGTTAAGCCCCGATATACCGAGAACAGGATTTGGAATACCAAGATTTTTTATTCCCAATTCTGTGATTTGCATAACTTCAAGTATCAATTCCGGAGTTAGTGATTCCAAAGCTTGACGAAGTGATACATGAAGGGTTACCATTGTGGCACGTAAATTATCCACAGCCAGCATCATAACTGAACGCGCACCGTTAGTGAAATGTGAAAGTATTTCTGTGTGCCCTGGAAAGTTGTGACCGGCAGCATGGAGTGCCTCTTTAGAAAGCGGGGCTGTAACTATGGCTGAAATTTTATTACTATTGGCGCATTCTATGGCATTATAAACGAACTGGAATGCTGATTCTCCTCCCCACGCAGAAGGAGTACCTAAGTTCCATTTTCGATCTTTTTTTACAGGTAAATCTATTACCGGCAAACAAAAATTTTTTGTCGGAGTGGTGTTGAATTCTGAAATTGACATAAAAGAAAAAGGAGCATCAAGTATTTCGTTCATAGCAGTCAGAATTTCAAGGTCTCCAAAAATGTAAGGCTTCCAGTCCTGAAAAGGATGCATGAATTGTAGGGCCCTAATTAGGACTTCAGTTCCAATTCCATTGGGATCACCCATTGTAAGGCCTATTTTAATTTCCTGTTCCATAGTTTTTTTAAAAAAATAATAATATATATTATGGATTTGCAAGATAAAGTAGTACTCGTAACAGGCGCAGGAGTACGTCTAGGACAAGCTGTTGCACAACAATTAGGTCAACTTGGTATGCGCGTTATCATACATTACCATCAGTCAGAAAAAGGCGCAAAACAAACCGTTCAAGGTCTTCCCGGCGGTGAGTCACGGCACCTTATTTTGCAAGCAGATTTAAAAGAAGTTTCTGCGATTAAAGAGCTTGTCCGTATTGCAGAAGATAAATCTGGACCAATTTCAGTTTTAATCAATAATGCAGCAGATTTTTTTCCAACACCATTTTTTTCTACAACTGTGGAGGAATGGGATCATTTTTTATCCCTTAATCTGAAGGCGCCATTCTTTCTAGCACAAACTGTTGGTGAAGGAATGAAATCACGTGGTGAAGGTAAAATTATTAATATGGTCGATTCCTCAACTGAAAGACCGTGGGTGAGTTTTTTGCCATACTGCACATCAAAAGCAGGTCTAGTCTCTTTAACCAAAGGACTGGCACGTGTTTTGTCACCAGAAGTTCAAGTTAACGGTATTGCTCCAGGCACTGTTTTACCCCCTCCAGACCATTCAGAAATGGACTATATCTCATCGGTAAAACACAGTCTACTAAAACGTATTGGATTTGCGGAAGATATTGTACAGGCAGTTGAATATTTGCTATTATCAGATTTCGTTACCGGTTCAATCCTGCCTGTTGATGGTGGACGTTCTGTTTATTAAATTTTAGGATATTAATTAAAATCATGTTTTTCTACAAGAATATTATTTTTTTGTTAGTTTTTGCATACAATTTTGTCCCTGTCTATGGCGTTTCAAATTTTTCTGCAGACGAACAAGAAAACATACGGATTTACGAAAAAAGTAGTAGAGCTGTTGTAAACATTAGCAACATTACTGTCAATTATGATTTTTTTTATCGTGCCTTACCAGCAGAAACTGGATCAGGTACAGGATTTATAATTAACAAATCAGGAACAATTGTAACAAATTATCATGTTGTTGAAAATGCTGGTAAACTGTTAGTAACACTGGCAGATAATAGCCAGTGGCCCGGTAAACTGATTGGTGCAGATCCGAATAACGATTTGGCCATTGTTAGGATTCAAGCACCACCAAATAGCTACGACATTTTGGAATTTACTCAGTCAAACAATGTTGTTGTAGGCCAAAAAGTGTTAGCTCTTGGGAATCCATTTGGTCTTCGACAAACTCTCACTACTGGAATTATCAGTGCTTTGGGACGCACTATTGCAGCAAAAAACGGTAGAAAAATTGAAGGGATTATTCAAACAGATGCTGCAATAAATCCTGGAAACTCAGGAGGCCCTTTGCTTGATTCTGAGGGTAAGGTAATTGGAATTAATACAGCAATCATTGGATCTGCAGGAAATGTAGGAATAGGTTTTGCGGTACCAAGTAATACAGCGCTGAGGATTCTCCCCGATTTACTCAAACACGGTTATGTAAGAAGACCATGGCTGGGGATTGAGCCAATTCCAACAGTTTATCTTCGCCGCATCGGTATAGATGTACCGGAAGGCCTTCTAATTGCCCGTGTAATCAAGGGAGCTTCTGCAGACAAAGTTGGATTACAGGGGGCTTCAAGAACAGTGAAAGTTGGACGTTACCAGGTCCCATGGGGGGGTGACATAATTACGCATATAAACAAAATTCCTGTAGCAACTATGGAGGATTTAGCTCTGCAAATCGAAACACGTAAGTCTGGAGATAAAATTACTGTCAGTTACATTCGAAATGACCGTACTTTGTCAGTAACTGTTGTACTACTTTTACGCCCACGATCTTGAAAATATTAAGAGCATTTTTACCTTTATTCACTTTTTCTAAAATTTACCAATTTATTTCTGGTGAACTGGTGAAACAGAGTGAGCTCCTGGATTCTTCTTCATTGTTTAATTTCAGACTCCGACCAAAAGATTGACATTCATAGAAAAGATCAAATCTGAGATTACTTTAACAACACTTTTTCACCAAACCTTTAAATTTTTTTAAAAGTATATTAACAAAGACACTACATGACTAATCGCGTTCATAATTTTGG
>CAZOTX010000155.1:0-4453 GCA_964582835.1 uncultured Pseudomonadota bacterium
CGTTATTTTGGGAATTCTCGTATACAATATTGAGACTTTAGACTGGCTGAAATTATTTGAAAAAATTTCCATTGGTCCAATTTTAGACTCTACTTACTGCAGCTATAGGATTTCCCTTGCTTATCCAGAAACTATTTCGTGGGTACAATAATAACAGAATTCTACAAAAAACGTTTCATAATGGGACATATAATCGTTGGTGAGCAACATGAAAAACCAGTAGCAGATGGTACTAGTATTATGGTGTATACTACGACTATCAAAAATAATCTGACAACCCTCTTTCCCGAAAGATATTCACCAATCAATTGAAAAGCTTGAAGAGCGTGTTTTTAAGATTAATTAATTTCTTTTCTGGAGGAGTCTTTCTCTTCAGGAGGGAGATAATAAATCAACTCGGTGGCACGTACCAAGCCCAATTCTTTGCGTGCAATCAATTCAATATATTCCAGACTAGTTTTCAGTGCAAAAACTTCTTCTTCCATCAAAGTTTTTTCAATCTTCATCGTTTGTAGCTCATGAACAAGCATTTTTTCATGTGCTTCAAGTCTGCTTGTGGCTAAAATCCCATAACTCCCAATCACAGAGATAATAAGCATAACAACCCCAAATGCAGCAATTAAAACCATTGAAAACAGTGAGCGCCACTCTTCGGATTCTTTCGCTATGCCTACAGATGGCTCTTGGACCTTTGGTGGTGAAAACAGTCCGTTAACGTAAAGAATCCTGTCGTGATTCTTAAGCATCTTAGCCTGTTCAACAATCTTTTTTTGTTGTTTTAGGCTATTTTTTGAAGTTGGAAATTGCATTTATAAGTTTTTAATTTTTTCTACACTGCTTATCCCAGCAGGTTCGTTACTCAAATAAAATCAGGTTAATACTTTTTTGTCAGTAGGTTTTTTGTTGAAAATGGTACATTGAGCGTCAAGTTTGGATCCTTCCTGAATTAAAAGTTTCCCAGATGGGACTTGTATTTCACCTTGGATATTTGCTGCTGCATTCACCTCGAGACGTCTATGGGCCAAAACTTCTCCATTGATTTTTCCTGCAACAAGAACAATTTCCCCTTCAATTTTCCCTTTTATATGTCCATATTCAGACACGACGATCTCTTTGTCACAATAAATATTCCCATCTACTGTGCCGCTCACGACCATTTTTTCTTGTGAGCTGATAGATCCCTCTACATGTAGATCCTTACCTAAGAACCCAAGCCCTTTGTTTGTTACAGTATTTTGGTTCGGCATTCTAATTTTTCAACATTGAATTCAATTTCGATAAAGACGTTGATCCGGATTAAATTTGGAAATTGGAAGCAGAGGATTTGTACGTCGCCCGTTAATAATTATTTCATAGTGTAAATGTGGCCCAGTACTTCGTCCTGTACTCCCAACTAAACCCAGCAAGTCTCCTCGTTTAATTTTTTGACCGGGTCTTACCTTTATTTTAGATAGATGGGCATAACGTGTTCTATAACGAACAGTTTTTTTCTTTCCGGGAAAGAAACCTCTTCCATGCTGGAGCTCAACAAGCAGTCCAAATCCTGATTTGCGGTCTGCAATCCTTACGGTGCCATCAGCAGGAGCACGAACTGGAGTGCCTCTTTTTGCTCTAAAATCAACTCCTGCATGATACTCTCGTTTCTTGGTAAAGGGATCCTTTCTCATTCCATAACGATCAGATAATGCTCTGCTTCTTAGTGGAATAACCGTCGGAGTATGCCTCCAGAAACTATGATTTCTTTCTATTAGTCTACTCAAATCCTCCATTTGGGAAACTGTTTCGTAATAGTTATCAGATTTATTGTAAAGAAAATCACGTAAGCTTCCGGAACTTAAAAGAGTTTGTGGTGAGTCAAGTGACAAACTATCCAAAATTGTAGGACCTCCGCGCCCAGTTTTAGTTTTTGCTCGTTTGGTTTTTCCTGTCTTACTAAGCCTTATACCAGTAGTTTCACTAATTTTTTTTGTCAGCCGGTTGACTGTCACCTGATTAACTTTGAGGTACTCCATATGTTCGGACAAATCCTGCTCTGTTTCAACTAGTTGCTCTCGTAACTGCTGAATGGTATTAGCTTGTTCTTCGAAACTCTTTCGGCTTGAAGCAAATTCCTGTAAAGATTGATTAAAAAGCAGGAAATCCTGATATATCTGATCCAGCCATCGCAAAGTTTGTTGAGGATTTATTTGATCATTAAGTTTTGGTGCACAATCGGCCCCCAATGTTTGGCACATGTAATTATGCAATTCATCTAACTTATGTGTGTTGGAGCGGAATAGTGCCAAATGTTTTTTAAACATTACGTCACTGTTATGTGAAGACTGCTTCAATTCCTCTACATAATTTTCAAGAAACGAAATCCGAGACTCGCGCCCGTCATAAAGATCCATACGCTGCTGAAAAGCAGTCTGATCGTTTTCCTGTTTTTGAAGTAACTGTGCCTGCTTCATGATTGTCTGGTACTGTTCAAAAAATTTCCAACCAATAGCACCAATACAAATCAATAGGAGGATCAACAGAAAAGATATGAATTTTGAACCAAAATGATACTGACTAGGTCCAAAATTACCATCTTTAAGTAGAATGATCGAAAAATTTCTCATGCAAACTTTTTTAAAGAAATTACTAAAATCCACTCGGTGAGTTTAACACTATAATCCTAGAACCACAACTCAATTGAGATAAACTCTTATACATACCTACAATACAACATCTATATGACTAAGTTGTTGTAAAAAGCTTTTTTTATCCAGATACTAGCGTACTAACAAGATATGTACATAAACATCTAAAATGTGAATTAGTTTTTTGCTCTTAACCTTAAAGTTTATTTCTTACCAAAAAAGGTTCCCCAATGCCTTTCCTGCCAAAATCGTGCAAAATTTATACATATTGTTGCTCACACAGCAGAAATGTTGTGTGAGACTTTCAGAGAAGAGACAAATTTAAATCCTGTATCAGGTTTTTGAAAAGGAGTGGGAGATTGTAACCGCCTGTCAAATTCAGGAGAAGGCGTGGCTTTAACAGCAGATGGATCTTAATTAGACGCCTAAATTCCTCAAAAACCTTGAAACTCTTAGAAAGAATTTCTGGCCTCATCCGACAGTTCCAGATTCAAATTCTGCCCCATCAAATACAACTTGGCACATATGCAACACATTATTGTCAAAATTTTTGTTTTGAATTTTAATTAGGGTACTAGCATTACTCTATTCTTGTAGCGTAGGTCAATGCTTTTTAATCCTGGATGTTGTTTATCCAAAACAGGATATATACTACGGAAGGTATTTAGGCGTTTGCCAAAATCCCGGCTTCCCATTTGAATTGTTAGAGGAACTGTAGGTAAATGTTTAAGTGATCTCGGTTGAATTTCAGAAAGATTAATAGGCCATTTAATTTTCAAGTTTAGTGGATCAGAAATATCAATATGAATTGGTTGAGATGCCCAGTTAACTTTTCTGAATTCATTTTCAAGTTTAAAATAAGGATTTAGCTGTTTACCTTGTTGAGCTCCCACCATCCTTTGAAAGGTTGCCAAGAATCTTAATCCTCTTTCAAGAACCGGGGAATCCAAACGTGAACCAAGTGTCACCGACTGTACTACCAGTCCGTTGATTTGTGGTAGTTTACGGTAGGGTGAATCTCGAAGTACATCAAAAGTTAATAGTTTAAGTAAACGCTGATTGTTCCCAATAAGAACATACTTCGTTTTCGATAGAGACACAGGTTTCAAAATTTCTTCCTGCAGGGAAAGCTGAAGCACAGCAACAGGCTGATATTCACTTATAATCAAGTTAATTTTGTCTGGAAATATTCTTCGAATATCGGCTTTTTCTACTATTGGATGTGTCTGAAGCCTCGCTGCAACTTGGTATGGATTGAGATCGAGCAAACGCTGTCCTTGACGCAGCTCGCTTGCATTTAGTACATCATAATCTTTCAACAACAGGTTACCTTTTACATTGACTCTTGAAAGTGGTTGTTTAAAGAACCACTGACCAACCCAAACACTACCTCCAACCAGCCAAAAAATAAAAATCAACCCACATATCCCCAAAAATTGTTTAAGTAACGAATGTATTTTCTTACGAACAAGGTCTGGTTCATTTTCTAAAAAATATGGAGGTAGCCATGAATTTTTGTAGCCAGATTCAGTATTGGGTTTGCGGAGTTTTACTGAAAGACCTGGAATTGGATTACTATGGTTTTTTCGGACTCTCATTGACGATGTCCGAAGCTTCCGTGCAGCTGGGCGTCGATTTGATTGTCTTTTGAGGTCCTGCATGGAAAACAATTTTTCAATGATATTTGGCAGTATTGAATTTTCAGATATGATTAAGATGGATCATTGCAATCCGTTAACAGTTAAATCTGAAAATTATCTATATACTGAACTCTGCAGGATTTGAACCTCAGGCTTCAAATTAATAGAATGTTTGCTAAAAACTTTTTC
>CAZOTX010000156.1:0-4453 GCA_964582835.1 uncultured Pseudomonadota bacterium
AGCACTGATTTTTAAACAAACAATAAGGAGACAAAATGAGTTTTGACTATAATGGGACTTCCATTGAAACAGATGAAAATGGTTATCTGGTAACTTTGGAAGACTGGAGTGAAGGAGTGGCAGAAAAACTTGCTGAAGACGAAGAAATTACCATGAATGGTCAACACTGGGAAATTATCAATTTTCTTAGGGATTATTATAAAGAATTTCAAATCGCTCCGGCAGTCAAAGTGTTGACCAAGGCCATTGCTAAAAAAAATGATATTCATAAGAAAGAGGCATCTGTTTTTTTATATGAATTATTTCCAAACGGACCGGGGCTACAGGCATGTAAAATAGCAGGATTACCAAAACCAACAGGCTGTGTTTAATTATGATTTTCGATAATTTAAAAAAGATTAAATTTTGATAATAACTTGAAACGAAAAAACTCTGAAAGAGGTTATATGGAAGATTTATTAGGAAAAGTGGATTCTGATGAGGAGCAGGAAAATGAAGAAAATAATAAGAAATTCCTAAATCCAACTCCGATTCTGGATGAGTTGGTAGATGGGCAATGGCCAAGCTTTATCAAAGGTTTCAAAGATCTGGGAGAGCGTACTGAGAAACCCATGATCAGAGGTGTACTTGATCAATTAGAATATTCCTACAAAACAAAAATGGGATACTGGAAAGGCGGACTGGTCACGGTCAAAGGTTACGGAGCTGGAATTATCACTCGTTTTTCCATGATCAAGGACAAGTTTCCGGAAGCAAAGGAATTTCATACGTTTCGGGTACAACCAGCTCCGGGTCTACATTACAATACAAAAATGCTACGTGAGGTTTGCGACATATGGGAAAAGCACGGTTCTGGATTTATCAATATGCACGGACAATCCGGTAATTTGCAGTTAATCGGCATTGAACAAGATAAAACCCAGGAGTGTTTTGATGAACTAAATCAAGCAGGCTGGGATTTGGGTGGTGCAGGAGCGACTGTAAGGACAGCTGCTTCCTGTGTTGGTCCTGCCCGATGTGAACAGGCCTGTTTTGACAACCTAAAAGTGCACGAAAAAGTTCTCAAAAATTATGCCGGAATGACACACCGTCCCGAATTTAACTACAAATTGAAGTTTAAGTTCTCTGCCTGTCCAAATGATTGTGCAAATGCTATTATGCGGGCAGATGTGGCTTTGATTGGAACTTGGCGGGATTCAATTCAAATCGAGCAAGAATACGTAAAAGAGTGGATAGACGAATATGGGGAAGATGCGCTGTTTGATCAAGTCATTAATATGTGTCCGACCAAAGCGATTTCTCACAAAGTAGGATCCTCCACTATTGAAATTGATAACAAGAATTGTGTACGCTGTATGCACTGTATAAATGTAATTCCAAAAGCCCTTTCACCTGGAAAAGAAAGAGGAGCTTCATTATTGATTGGAGGTAAAAACACACTCAAGGTTGGTGTAAATCTTGGTGCAATGATGATTCCTTTCATGAAACTAGAAACGGATGAGGAAATTGACGATTTCATTGAGCTGATGGATGAAATCATTGATTGGTGGGACGAAACCGGTTTAGATCATGAGCGTGTCGGAGAAACCATTGAGAGAGTTGGTATGAAGCAGTTCCTTGAGGCCGTTGGAATTGAGGCAAACATTGATATGGTCGTACGACCTCGTGACAATCCTTATTACAAGAAACAATACGACAGCGCGATTTAAATTCAATATTTTTGTGAGAAAAGGACATTGTTGGGAAAAAACTATAAATTTATCACGTCTGTAATTTAGTAACACAAAATATGTATAGGAGTAAAATATGAATGCCCCATCAGAAAGAACCTGGAAAACTATTGAGTCTGGTCCACATACGCTTGAAGGAACGTTGCACCCGGTAGTTGTCAAAAATTATGGGAAATGGAAATATCATAAAATGATTAAACCAGGTGTGATGGTCCATTTTGGTCACAGTGGAGATGCACTCTACACCGTTCGTGCCGGAACTCCGCGTCAGAATACTGTAGATCTTGTCCGCAGTATTTGTGATTTAGCAGACCAATATGCTGACGGTTTTATGCGTTTCACTATTCGTAACAGTGTAGAATTTATGTTTTCCGAAGAGTCCCGAATCGACCCATTAATCAAGGATTTAGAAGAAATCGGTTTGCCCGTAGGTGGAATTGCAAACTGTGTTGCCCCAATTGCACACACACAAGGGTGGCTCCACTGTGATATACCAGCAACCGATGCTTCCGGAGTGGCAAAAGGTATCATGGATAATCTTTATTCAGAATTCAAAACTCTTGAAATGCCTAACAAGGTTCGTCTTTCTACTTCATGTTGTTCCATCAACTGCGGGGGACAGGCGGATATTGCGATTGTAGTCAAACACACGCGACCACCTCGCATAGATCATGCAAAACTTTCCACTCTTTGTGAACTTCCGAAAGCAGTGGCACGTTGTCCGGTTGCAGCAATTCGACCAACTATAGTAAATAACAAGCGTTCATTGATGGTTGATGAAGAAAAATGTATAGTTTGTGGAGCATGTTTTGGTGCTTGTCCATCCATGGAAATCAATCATCCAGAACATTCACAATTCGCGATCTGGGTTGGAGGGAAAAACAGTAACGCACGTTCAAAACCTCAGTCCATGAGTCTTGTTGCTGAAGGGATTCCAAACAACCCTCCACACTGGCCGGAAGTTAATGACGTGGTTGGAAGAATTTTGATGGCTTACAAAGCTGGAGGTAAGCCCTGGGAAAGGTTGAACGAGTGGATTGACCGAATTGGCTGGAAACAGTTTTTTGAAGAAAGTGAATTGACCTTTGAGATAGATATGATTGACAGTTATCGTCATGCAAGAACTACGTTCAATCAGTCTGCACACGTTCGGTTCTAAAAAGAGGGGGGTTCAATGAAATTTGAATCAAATGATATCCTTGATTTTGCCAACAATTATGAGTTCCCGGAATATTCCGATCAAGATGGTTTTCACAAAGTTGTTGCCTTCGGTGATGAAAGTCACAAATGCCCGATTTATGTTAAACAAGTCCCACCTTGCACAGCAGGCTGTCCTGCAGGCGAAGATATTCGCGGTTATCACAATTTATTGACCGGGGTTGAAAAATCTGAAAATAAATGGGATGCAGCCTGGTATCGGATTGTGGAAACAAACCCATTCCCCGCAATTATGGGTAGAATTTGTCCACACCCATGTGAGTCCACTTGCCAACGTCAACATAGAGAAGAAGCTATCGGCATTAATGCAGTAGAACAAACAATTGGTGAACACGGAATTGAGGCTGGATTAAAACTTCACCCACCAGGAAAAGACACCGGCAAACATGTTTCAGTAATAGGAGCTGGCCCGGCTGGACTTTCGGTAGCTTATCATTTACGACGCAAAGGACACGCAGTAACGATCTATGACTGTAACGAAAAGCCTGGAGGAATGATGCTTTACGGCATAATGGGCTACCGTGTGGAACGTAAAGTTTTAGAGGCAGAGGTCAATAAAATTATTGACCTCGGGATAGAAATGGAAATGGGCGTTCGAGTAGGAACAGACATTTCTTTAGAGCAGCTCGAAAAAGATTATGACGCTGTTTTTATTGGAGTTGGTGCTCAAACTGGAAGGAATTTACCAATTTCGGGGTTTTCTAATCGCCCTCAAACTACTAACGCCATTGATTTTCTACGTGCCTATGAAATCCACGGCGATGATTTCAAAATTGGTAAGAAAGTAATCGTTATCGGAGATGGTAACGTGGCGATGGATGTTGCCCGTTTAGCACGTCGCATGGGCTCAGACTCGACAATAATTTCTGCCGTACCCAGAGAGGAAATGAACTGTTACCCTGATGAATTTGATGATGCAGTTAAAGAGGGTGCTAAGATTGAATATCTAACCGGAACACTAGAAATTTTGGAAAATGGTGATGGTGTAAGTGGAGTAAAATGTGCAAAAATGGTTAAAAAAGAAAAAGGGGAAGATAATTGGAATGCACCAATTCCTTTTTTACGCTATAAAACTACGGATGATATTTTTGAAATTGAAGCGGATATGGTGGTTGCCTCTATTGGGCAAATGACCGACATGAAGGGCTTTGAAGATAGTATTCACGAAAATTCTTCGTTACTCAAATTAGACAATCATTTACGGGTGGTCGGCAAGGAAAATGTGTTTGGTGGCGGTGACGCACTCAAGGTGGATTTAATAACAACCGCAGTAGGCCATGGACGAAAAGCCGCAGATTCGATTGACGCATTTTTGTTTGGCCGTGAATTGCCACCAGAACCCTATCACAGCGTGATTAAAGTCAAAGAACAAGACCTGAATTATTTTTTCCATTCAAACCAAACTAAACGCAACCACCATGTTGCAAAAAATATTATTGGTAATCATGAAGAAGTTCTGGAGGCCTTGACCAAGGAGCAAGCAGAAGAAGAGTCTAATCGGTGCA
>CAZOTX010000157.1:0-4450 GCA_964582835.1 uncultured Pseudomonadota bacterium
ACCACTTATTGTATTCCTTGCCGTGACTGATGGAAAGTTTTGGTGAAACATATTTAAGCCAAATTCGTACTTCTTGACGTGGTAAATTAAGATTTTTTTTTGATAGTTTGAACGTCCATTTACGATATTCTGATCGTCTTTCTATACGGACCCAAACACTCTCTGAATCAGAAACCCTGCTTAAAATACCAATTAAGATATTCTCATCGACGGTACGAAGAATTTTCGACTTTTTCCTATCATCCATCCTTCCAAAAAGTTTTTGACGGATACTTTCAGTTTTTAACAACCCCCCTTCGGCAAATGCTTCATGGATTTCACTAACCAGACCTCCGAAAAAAAAGATTATTAAAGTTAATAAAATTCTAAAATACTTCATTAATTTTCTACCTTACTTATTGTTTTGAATTAATCTGTAAGTTGCCTTTAATAGAATGCTATGATAATACCATATAATTTAGTTGATTTCATTTTGAATGAAGTCTGGTTAATCTTGAAAAAGATTAGACTTGGTACTGGAGATGCAAAAAGTTTGCATGTGTCACCTAATTTCAGATAAAATTCAGTAAATTCATCGTTTTCCATAAGATAGGAATTTGTATATTTGTATTTTTCATGAGTGACTTAAAGTGTTTTCGAAGCCAATTTTAAGTTTTTTCGTTTCCCGCCAATTATGAACCCTTTGCCTTCATCAAAATTTTTCTTATCAAAAATTTGGCAATCGGGTTCTAGACTTAACTTTTACAAACTTTTTTTCTGCCTGATTAGGTATAATTCCTGCCTCTCACTCTCCAAAATAGTGTTTCTCATTTGTTTTCCTCTTCAAGGAGTTTCGCAAACTAGCCTTGAAATACCGCAACTTTCTATTCAGACACAATCTTATTCCCAAAATCCAGATACTGGAATGTTTTTGTATCGAAATGCAAAAGTCGAATGGAAAGGTATTACTGTAGAAAGCACAGAAATAAATTATCATCCCGAAACAAATAAATTAACAGCAAAAGGATTTGTCAGGGTAACTGAAGGAGAGATTGTTGCAGTGATGGATGAATTGGAGATAAACATCAAAGACGGTACTGGATTTTTCAAAGACACGATAGTTTTTGATGCCTCAAACAAAGTATACATGACCGCAAAAGAAGTTCGGCGATTAGGGCCAAATCAATATATGGCAATAACATGTACCTTCACGACCTGTAATCCAAACTCTCCAACCTGGCAAATATCTGGAAGCGAAGTTAATTATTATACACAAAATTTCTCATCGTCCCGAAGTTCTATTTTAAAATTTGGAGGTGTCCCCATTTTTTATTTCCCATACCTTGTCTGGCCCACTGTTAAACGACGACAATCTGGATTTCTTCCACCAGAATATATGATTGTGAGGAGTAGTTTAAAAAAATGGGATTTAGGATATCGTATTGGGATTCCATACTATTGGGCAATTGATCAAGAACAGGATCTGACACTGACATACGACTGGGTGGAGCGTCGCGGATTAGGAATACGTTTTGATTATCAATATGCATTTACAGATGGAATGAGGGGTGAGCTCATATACCAAGAATTTTTTGAGAGGGGACCACGTGATCCAGAAAAAGAATCCGGAAGTTTGAGTGCAAACGAAATAGAATCTTCTGAATTACATCCACAACGTTTTAAATTCGAATTTAACCATAATCAACTTCTTGATAGTCGAAGCCGTCTTATTGCTTCTGCTCTGGTTTACAGTGATAGCCAGTTTCAAAAAGAATATGAGCTGATTGAAAATCCTGAATTCAACACTGCACAAATTTTTACTGCAAATATCAACAGACAATTCTCAAAAGGAAGCATCACACTTTCTGCAACTCAAACACGTATCTTCAGCGAATTAGCCTTGCTAAACAGAAAAATTGATTTAACACAAGTTCAATATTTGCCTGCACTAGTATTTCAATTTAGTGACACATTTTGGCGTAGGGGTAAGTCTAAGATTTCCAGTACATTAAATGGTTCTGTAATACGTTATTACAGAGTACAAGGATATAATGGGGAAGGCATCACAACAACTCCACGCCTTGATTTCCAGTTTCCAGTTTTTCAGCTTTTTAATACTAGTCTTAGAGTTGGGAAATATTTTTCCAGTTACAAAGTTCGGGATCCAAATATATATGGAAGCGACGATGAGTATGGATTCCAAATTTTGGATGTGAAAGCAGAAATTAACACAACTCTGTCACGAATTTATAAACAAGAATCAGGAGTATTCAGTCGTTACAAACATTTATTGATTCCTCGCATACAATTTGATTATATTGAAGATGTGGAGCAAATATCTGATTCCAATGTCCCCTTCGGTGGTGGAATTTCAACACGTAGAATAACCACATTACGATTGGAAAATGTTTTGCTGGCCAAAAGACGTTACTTTGAAAGAAGCATGAAACTAACTTCTCTTTCTCTGAACAGAATGCGAAGGAATTTCATGGAAGACGCCGTAATTCGTAAATTAGGGTTAATTCAAGGTAAAGAATTTGGCTCAGAAAAATTGTTTGGCGACCACTTAGATAGGTTATTTGGTGGCGGATTAAGCACACAACAAAAAAATACCATCCTATCCTATGCAGAAAAAGGAGTGATCCCACTTTTGAACAGCCAAATTCAAAGGAATACTCGCGAAGGAAAGAGTTGGACCATGGCAAATTTAAATTTTGTCCAGCATTATGATGTTTTAAAATTAGATCCAAATTTTCAACCAATCGGCCCAAATGTTAATGGGAATGAGACTGAACCAGGCCAACCATTATTACCTCTTAGGACTACATTTTCTTTCAATCCCGGCCCGGGATTTTCCATAAATTATTTCAATCGATATCACCATCAGAAAGGTCAAGTTGTAGAATATTCAGCAGGTTTTGGTTTTGCTGTTAGTGCTCACAATAAAGCATCGGTGAATTTCCGTAAAAACGAGTTTGCCTATCAGACTCCTTATGGAAATGATATTGATGCAGCTAACACTTTTAGTTTTTTGAACAGCCTAGAAGCTAGTGACGAATTAGCATTCGGATTTTCTGGTACTGTAAATTTAGATGCAGACAGCTACACATTTCGACGACGTCTAACTTCAAGTACTTTTACTTTGGATTTCCGTCCTGAGTGTTGGAACATTAGGGTCGCTTTGACAGAAAGTGTAGATAAAACTACAACCAGTAGCGGACGTGAAAAAGAATACATTAACCGAACTCTTTATGCCAACATTAACTTGGGTGGAATTGCGATACCAGAACAAATTTTACCAGATTTGTGAGATTTAAATGAGCAACTTAAACCACTCACCACAATTTAGAATTTATATTTTTCAAAATTTCTACAATATCATCAGATTCTTATTAACAATATCCTCTTGCATTTGTTTTACGGAAGGAACCAGTGCACAAGAAACTGATTCTTTTAAATCAAGCGAAAATAATAGTCCCCACCTTGAATCACGAATTGCAACACCAGAACCTAAGTTTTTTGTTTCAGGAACATCCACTCGCTGGCAGGGATTCTATTTTGGTGTTGGTTTTCGGAAAGTTTGGTTAAAAGTTGCAGATGATGTAATCATTTCAGATTCGGATGGTGAAGCAAACGGAATCGGTATAAATTTGGGATATTTTTGGAATGAGCAGATTATAGAATACGAAAGGCAAATCTCGATTGTTGATTACTCTAAGCCATTTAGCCATGAGAAAAATTCTGGTCAAAAACTGGAAGTCATTCAAAATAATTTTTGGTATGCTCTATACCCAAAAATCAGCCGAAATTCCTATTTGCACTATGGAACTGGCATACAATTTACCAAAGTACGCTTCGCCGCATCAGAAAGGAAAGAATCTTTTGTTGATGAAATTGCTTTGGGAATTGCAGTTGGAGCCTCTTACTTTGTTACTCCTAACTTTATATTATATTATCGTTTTTCGATGGGACAACATATCCCTTTTCTCACTGCCAATGATTCAAGCCCTTTTTTGAAACAAAGTCAACTACATACTTTTTTTCTAAATTACTACTTCCCACTCTGAGTTGTTTTTCAAATTTAAAGGTTTTCCTCTGAAGAATTTTGGCAACTTCTCAATCTTAATAATTTCCGTTCTTAAGATTTCAACTCACATGGCCTAAAAAGTTCTGAGACTTTCTAATGAAGAGAGGCAAAAATGTTCTTCAATTTAATATTAAAAAGTGAATAGAGCTATTCCTGATGAAAAAAACACTTTCGAAATTTCAATGATCCTGTAGGAAAATTTTTGGAGTTAAGTCCAAGTACTATTGACGCATAAGGTCCCGGTAGCAAAGTGGAAAAATCTAGAATTTTTAATGATGATAGGAGAGAAGTCATACTATTCCAAAGAGACCACAGCTTCTGCGATAATTGTCTGCATTTTTGGTGTATTTGTCTGCAATTCAAGGCGTACCAATTTTTCTCCAC
>CAZOTX010000158.1:0-4447 GCA_964582835.1 uncultured Pseudomonadota bacterium
GAAAGACGTGAGGAAAGATTGTGAAAAAAATAATTTTTTTCCATGAAAACCAATTTTGCCTGTCTCGTAGATTCTTGAATAAGGATTTCATCCCCGATTGCAAGTGGAACTTTTTCTTTTCCATCCACAGAAAGATAAATTTCTTTTTCATGAGTTTGTTCTGAAATTTCTAGATTGATTTGGGACTCCCCGGTGACAACCAGATGTCTGGATCTAAAATCATACTCATTCAAGCCTGCGATTATCATACAACGCAGTTCGGGAATTACAATCGGAGATCCAGCAGCAAGTAAATACGCAGTACTTCCTGTTGCAGTCCCCACAATAATTCCGTCTCCGCGAACACGCCTAATATGCTTCCCGTTAATACATAACTCTATTGCGATTAGTCGCGTTGCACCCCTTACTACAATTTCATTTACTGCATAGTCATTTCCATGAGGATGAGTGCATTTAAGCACAGAACGTTCACTGATTACATATTCCCCGTCGAGAACACTCTGCAGCATGTCTGTCAAATCTTCACGATCTCCTGCAGTTAAAAAACCTACATTCCCGAAATTGACGGCCAAAACCGGGCACTCCGGAAAAATACTCAGAGCTGCAAGTACAGTCCCATCTCCACCAAATGAGATAACTAAATCCAAATCGGTTTCACTTTCTTTTCCATATCTCAGAGTTATAATTTCAATTCCGTGTGGAACAAACCAATCTTTCAACAATTCCGTTACAGGATGCACCAGTTGTGGAGAAAAGATACCGACTCTTTGAAGTTTAATTTTTTTTTCGTTCACTACTTCTTTCATTAAAAAAATTACCAAGTCTTTACAGTATCTTCGGGTACTTTCGGCTAGCTTGTCAAGTAAAAAACTCCTGCCAGCTGTCTCTTATGTAAATTGATTGGATGATTATATTAAAAAAAATTTTTAAAAACTTTTTTTTATTATACTCAGACTTGCGTTTCCTAGGCATATATGCAATCATCTAGTGTGAAAATATTAAAAACATTTATTTGAGACAGCTGTGAATACATTCTTACGCAATATCGGCATCTGGCTTGTGATAGGCCTTGTAATGCTAATACTTTTTAATTTGGTTGGACCAAGAGAATCAAACGACAGAAAAATTTCTTTTTCAGAATTTATTTCTCAAATTGAATCTGGATCTGTGCTGGAAGTTACAATCCGTGGGAGTCAAGTTCATGGTGTAAGCGATACAAATGGTTCTTTTCAAACTCAAGTACCTAATTACCCTGCATTGTTCAAAATCTTGGAAAGTCATCAAGTACGTGTAAAAGTTGAGCCCACTGATCAAACTAATTTGTTTATGGCTATCCTGAACAGCTGGCTCCCTATGATCTTGATCATCGGCATCTGGCTCTTTTTTATGCGTCAAGTTCAAGGTGGTGGTAATAAGGCTATGGGTTTTGGAAAAATCCGTTCACGAATAACTAACACTGAAGATAATCCTATAAAATTTGGAGATGTTCAGGGAATTGATGAATCACGGGAAGAATTGGAGGAAATCGTAGATTTTCTCAAAGACCCAGGAAAATTTGAAAGACTTGGAGGAGAAATTCCAAGAGGCGTGTTACTAATGGGAGAGCCTGGAACCGGAAAAACTTTGCTAGCCAAAGCAATTGCAGGTGAGGCGGCAGTCCCTTTTTTTAGTATTAGCGGATCTGATTTTGTGGAAATGTTTGTCGGAGTCGGTGCCAGCCGTGTCAGAGACATGTTTGCGCAAGGCAAAAAACATGCGCCGTGTATAATTTTTATTGATGAAATTGACGCAGTTGGACGCAGTAGAGGCGCTGGTCTTGGGGGTGGAAACGATGAACGTGAACAGACTTTGAATCAATTATTGGTCGAGATGGATGGATTTGAAGTAAATGAGGGAATTATCGTTGTAGCTGCAACTAATCGACCGGATGTGCTGGACCCTGCTTTGCTACGTCCTGGACGTTTTGATCGGCATGTAGTAGTACCGTCCCCAGATATAAAAGGACGTGAAAATATATTGAAAACTCATAGTAAAAATATTGAACTAGATAAAAAAGTAAGTTTGAACAAAATAGCACGTGGAACTCCTGGGTTTACCGGGGCAGACCTAGCTAATCTTGTCAATGAAGCGGCACTTTGGGCTGCACGTCAGGATAAAGAAAATGTGGGTAACGAAGATTTTGAATATGCAAGAGATAAAGTTATGATGGGTGCGGAACGACGTAGTCTCTTAATTAGTGACGAAGAAAAAGAAACTACAGCTTATCATGAAGTTGGGCATGCTCTTGTTGCTGCTAGCATTGATGAAGTTGATCCTGTTCATAAGGTAACTATTATTCCACGCGGAAGAGCGATGGGTGTTACGATGCTCCTGCCGGAAGAAGACCGTCACAGTCACAACAGGCGTGCTTTGCTGGGACAAATAGCAATGACGATGGGAGGGCGTGCAGCGGAACATTTAGTTTTTAAACGTTTCACTACAGGTGCAAGTGATGACCTGAAAAAAGCTACAGAATTAGCACGAAAAATGGTTTGTCAGTGGGGAATGAGTGAAAAACTTGGACCATTGACCTACACTGAAGATGCTGGGCACGTTTTTTTAGGACGTGATTTACAACAACATGCTGAATTCAGCAACGAGTCAATGAGAATGATTGACGAAGAAGTGCTTGAAATACTAAATACATCTTATGAACGAGCAAAATCGATATTAAGAACTTATCGCAAAGCACTTGAATCTCTTGCCCAAACTTTGATGGAAAAAGAAACAATTGATGGGAATAATGTACTGCAGGTTATGCAGGAGTTTGTTCCAAAGACTGAAAAATAGTGTCTGAATTTTTATAAAATTATCAAACCATTTTGAATTCAAAAATTATGCACTTTCTTAGTTAGTTTCATGATAACTTGAAGAAAAATCTTTCCTTTATGGAGACTTTCAGTGGAAACACTTTTGCCAATTTTCACCGGTAACTTTTCTCTTCGCTGGCAGGATCTTTTTGATATTGTCCTTCTATCAATAATATTTTATCGTATTCTGCTTCTCATCAGAGGCACTCGAACAATTCCGATGTTAATGGGTTTTGTTTTGCTTCTGGCACTTTATCTTGTTTCGTTGATCTTGAATTTGGAAGCAACACAGTTGCTTCTCGACAATTTAGGACAATCACTTGTACTGGTACTAGTTGTGCTATTTCAAACGGATATTCGCAATGGATTGGCTCAAATTGGGGTGTTTACTCTTTTCCGTGAAAATAGCCAAAAAAAAAGAGATTTGGTAGAGAGTATATTGCATGCGTGTTTACAGATATCTCAGCAGAGAATAGGAGCCCTGATTGTTCTTGAACAAGAAGTAGGACTGAAAAATTTCAGTGATCGTGGGACACAATTAAACTCAACCGTAAGTGAGCAGCTTTTGTTGAGTATCTTTCAACCAACATCACCTCTACACGATGGCGCGGTTATTATCAGCAGCAAAGGTGATTTGTTGGCTGCGCAATGTATTTTACCAGTTTCGATGAATAGTCGTCTCAGTCCTTCTCTTGGGACTAGGCATCGTGCTGCAATTGGACTGACAGAAGAAACTGATGCTGCAGTTCTGATTGTTTCTGAGGAACGCAGTGAAATCAGTCTTAGTTACCGTGGTCAGTTGATTCGAGGCGCAAATGAAGATATTCGCAAAGCTCTTTTGGATATACTTGCAGGCAATATTCCAGATGCTATCAGGGAAAAGGAGACAAAAGATACTTATAGAAAGACCAAGCATAAGAAAGCACAAAAACAACCGGAAACGTCCGTCAATCTAAAACCTAAAGAAAATATTCCTGAATAAACAAATATTTCCTGACAGATGCGAATAAATATTTACTTCAAAGTACTTGCAGTAGTTTTGGCTGTATTTGTGTGGTTCCTCGCCCGTAAATCCGGAGAACCGATTCAAATGAGTTTTTATGCACCGGTGGTTTTCAAAAATGTTTCACCTTCCTTTCAAGTTACTTCTGAACCACCACAGGTAAATATTGTTGCTCACACAAACAGTAGCCAATCGTTTAATCCTCTTGAAATTCAGGCGGTATTAGATTTGGACAAAGCGCAGGAAGGGACGCTTTCTTATGTACTGACTGAAAATCACATTTTATCTCCGGTAAAGGTTCAAATCTCACGAATTCATCCGTCTCAAATTACGGTTAAAATCGAAGAATTGATTGAAAAAACTTTTACTATCAAACCACGTTATCAGGGTACTCCAAAGAAAGGTCATCTGATGAGGGATATCAGAATCATTCCTGACACACTTACCATACGTGGACCACGCTCAGTTTTGGAAAAACTTGATCATGTTTCCGCTCATGAAATTGAACTGGAAGGACTTAAAGAAAGTGTCACAATGAGAGTAGATTTGGATTTACCTAGAGGGAATGTCCAAATCATCGATCAGAATGTTGATT
>CAZOTX010000159.1:0-4426 GCA_964582835.1 uncultured Pseudomonadota bacterium
CACTGCCCCAGCCTTTGTAGGCTTTTTCCATTCGCAGCGAATTCATAGCATATGTACCAAAGTTAGTGATACCGAATTCCTCTCCAGCTTCCAAGAGTGCTTCGTATAACGGTTCCATTTTTTTCATGGGATGATGTAATTCCCATCCCAGTTCACCAACATACGAAACTCTTAGGGCACGCACAGATATTCCAGAAACATCAATGGCTTTTCCTCGCATCCAGGGGAAAGCTTCATTACTTAAATCTGCTTTAGTTAACTTGGACAAAACATCTCTTGATCTTGGTCCGGAAATAACCAAGACACCGAAGTCATTAGTGACGTTTCTGATACTGACATTTTCTCCCGCTAAAATGTGTTGTGAAAACCAGTCATAATCGTGAATTTCTGCAACTGCTGCCGAAAGTATATAAAAATGATTGTCCGACAAACGGGTTACGGTGGCTTCTCCTTCAATGCCACCTAAAGATGTGAGCATATGAACTAAAGCGACTCTGTTGTCTTGTCCGGGAATGTGATTGGCACAAATACGATTTAGAAATTTTTCCGCATCAACTCCGGAAATTTCACATTTTGCAAAACTGGATAAATCGATTAAGCCGACTCTTTCTCGCACCGCCAGGCATTCTTCGGCAACTCGGGGAAATGAGTTGTTACGTCGGAAACTGTATTCCTCCCCTTCGTCATTGTTGTCAAACCACTTCGCACGTTCCCAGCCAAAGGTCTCAGCAAAAATAGCGCCTTGAGATTTAAGTTTTTCATAAATAGGAGTGGTGCGTACCGGTCGACCAGCGGAACGAAACTCCCCGGGATAGTGCGTGGCGTACATGTGTTCATATTCATCGACTGATTTTTCTAGGGAGTATTTCCCGCAAGCCCAGTTCCCGTATCTGCGTGGATCCATTTCACGTACATTGATTTCGGTTTGTCCGTGAACTATCCATTGTGCTAAGTATTTTCCACATCCTGGACCCTGTGTGATACCGATACTGGCAGCACAACACATCCAATGATTCCGTAAACCTGGAGCTGGACCGAGCAAAAAATTACCATCAGGAGTATGAGTTATTGGACCACTGACAACTTTCTTGATTCCAGCAGTTTCAAATACGGGAAGACTCTTTGCGGCTTCAGCCAAATGAGGTTCAAGGCGTTCCAAATCTGGAGGCAAAAGTGCATTATCAAATTTCCAGTCTATACCTTCCAAGCCCCACGCTTTGGCTCGCATTTCGTATGGACCTATAATCAAACCACTTTGCTCCTGTCGATAATAACACGAAGATCGTGGATCTCGTACCACTGGAAGTTCCGTTTCGAGTGTAGTAACTTCCGGAATATTTTCGGTAATTAAATATTGATGAACCATATTGACCATAGGCAATTTGAGGTTTACCATTTCTGCAACCTGCGAACAAAACGAGCCTGCCGCGTTGACCAAATGTTCACAAACGATTTTACCGTTTTCCGAAGATACTTCCCATTCCCCGGAAGGCAAAATCTTGATATCCGTTACGCGGTTATTACGGTAAATTTCTGCACCTCGGTTTTTTGCACCTATGGCCATGGCGTTTGTTACTCCGCTTGGATCGGTGTGTCCATCTCCAGTTGTGTGAGCGCCCATTAATACTCCATCAGTGTTCAACAAGGGGTGTACCTTTTTTATTTCTTCAGGGCCAAGCAAATGGCATTCTGCACCGACCTGATCTAGAACACCTTTAACATAATGAAACCAATCGACTTGATCCTGATTTATGGCCAATCGTATTGCACCGCAGCCGTGCCAACCCGTGGATTGCCCTGTTTCGGATTCCAGTCTTTTGTATAGTTCTGCACCGTAATAATGGATTTTAGCCATACTCAAGGAGCCGATAAAATGTGGAATAAGTCCAGCGGCGTGCCAAGTTGATCCAGAAGTCAATTCCCCTTTTTCCACTAAAACAACATCGTTCCATCCCTCTTTTGCTAAGTGGTATAACAAGCCCACGCCCATTGCACCACCACCGATAATAACTACCCTTGCGTGCGTTTTAATTTTTCCTCTAAAAGATTTAGGTTTTTTAAGAAATTTTTTGTTTCATCAAATTTTTTGGTAAACGCACTGGAAATTGTTCTCGAATTTTTTCATCAACCTTCTCATCCCAATTATTTGGAAAGTGCGATTCAAGAGTTTCTTGAACTATTTTTCGTGCACGTTGTACCACATCAGTCGCACCTTGTTCGAGCCAGTTATTGATATTTTCACGATCTCCGACAGATGGATATAGATAATCCGTTTGCATCCGGCTAAGAGTTTGTTCATGCCCCAAATAATGACCTGGACCTTCCAAACAAACTTCTCTAATCGGATCAATGGCCAGTGTTTCGTCATTGACTTCAATTCCACGTACAGTACGATTGATTGCACCGAGCATATCGTTGTCTATGACATAACTTTCGGGACAACAACCTAACAAACTTGCCTGCATTCCGGCAGACTCGTAAACCATATTTGCTCCAGAATGTGCTGCAAGTGAAACGGTGTAGCCTTTTTCATATCCAGATTGTGCATCAGGAATTTTAGAGTCAGTCATGCCTGCTGCTATCCCAGAAGGCAAATCATAAAATTGTGCCATTTGCCCGCAAGCCGCCATCAAAACCGCTTGTTCTCCACTGCCTCCACTCATGGCTCCTGTGCGTAAATCGGAAACAAAAGGCCATGATCCAAAAATTGCTGGTGATCCTTCCTGAATCGCATTTACATAAACAAATCCGGCCAAAACTTCGGCAACTTCCTGCACAACGCTCCGTGCCAAAGTTGCTGGTGCAGTAGCTCCTGCTTGTCCAGCGGAAAGCAATAAAATCGGCATTCCACCTCGAACTCCAGCCTCCAAACAGGCGCTAGCATCTTCAGCAAATTTCAAAGGAGGTACCACAAAACAGGACGACATACTAACAAAAGGCCGTTTCCTCCAATCAGCTTCACTTCCGGATATCAAATGTAACATTTGTATTGCTTCATTTACTGTTTCCGGAAAAGAAAAACTCGTTCCCACATGTTTTTGTGTCCCGGAAATAGAAGCGTAACAAGTGTTGATATCCATTTCACGAATATCTTCCAAATCTCGGCAAACCATAGGTCGTTGAAAAAAATGAATGTGTTCCAAAGTATCACAAAGTCTTGCGATATCATAAAGATCTGCAAGTGTAGATTCTCGATATTTACGGCTGATCGGATCAACAATATGCACTGCTGCACCTGCTGTTCCGAAATAAACTTTTTTACCACTCAATTGAATATCGTGTTTCGGAATAGCCCCAAAAAGTGTGATGTTACGACCGGCTTTTTTCAAGCTATCTTCCACAACCTGACGAGGAAACAATAAACGTCCATTCTTTGCAACAGTACAGCCAACCGCTTTGCATGCTTCAATGCATGAAGGAATGGCTTGTCCTAAACCGATTGTTTCCAAAACTTGCAAAACTGCTTCGTGAATACGAGGCAAATCCGACTCATTCAAAGGCTGATAGAGTCCCCCTTCCAATCCCGGACGGACAGGTTTCATATTTTCGGGGAGAGCCGATGTTCTTTTTGCTTTTCGTGCATTACGACCTCCCATACGGGAGCCTCCATTTTGCGGCATTATGTTTCTCCTCTGGGTTTCTAAAAAATTCTCTTTAATCAAATGAAAAAACTGAATACGGTAACAGTCTTAAAATTTTTCCCATTCCACGGACGATATAACGTACCATCGTAATTTATTGGGATAGTATAAATAATGTTCGAACTGATCAACTATTTGGATACAGAATCAAGTCATGTATGACAAAAGAAAAACTTTTTCAATAAATAATACACTAATTAATATTGTTGCAAAACGCTAATTTTTTAAGTGTCAACTGTATATTTATATAATTAACTTTTTCTACTTCTTCGTTTTTTATGAATAATTTCAGAATCAGTCTGGTTTTGCATGTTCTTTTCAACTGGAAGTTCAACTACCTTTGCCAGGTTTGGGAAGGAATCAGATTTGTGCGGAAAAGCCATTGCATTAACAAAGTGCTCCTGAAATTTGGATTCAACGGCAGTTTCCACTTTTTCAACCTGCCGCACTACTTCTTCTATTTCCTTACGGGATTCGTAATTGAGCAAGGCAATTCTTGCACCGGTTCCAGCGGCATTACCCACAGAACTGACCCGTTGCAAATCACAATCCGGAATTAATCCCAGAACCATTGCGTATTTCACGTCAATTTGACTGCCGAATGCACCTGCTAAACGGATACGGTCTATATTTTTTTCTTTTAGGTGTTCCATCAACAAACGGATTCCTGCATAGAGTGCTGCTTTTGCTAGTTGGACAGCTCGGACATCATTTTGGGTGATATGAATTTTCTGATCTCCTTTATGTAAAACATAAGAAAATGTACGTCCATCTGCAACGACTCT
>CAZOTX010000160.1:0-4402 GCA_964582835.1 uncultured Pseudomonadota bacterium
TGAGAAAATAGAGCAGACAGAAAAATCTATTGAACCAGCAGAAGTATGGGAAAAAATGGAAAAAATTTGGCATAGAAAAATAAAACAATTTTGTGAAAAACACAGTATTTTGAGTGGGAAAAGAATTAAAAAAATTAGAGCTACAAAAGGTAACTATTTGTTTATTACTTCAGGAGAGGTGGTGATTGAATCGATAGTTCCTTCTAAAAGTGAAACATTTTCTGTGGGATATTGCTGGACGCGAAAAGATTTTGATTTAATTGGAGAATTTTCATTGTGTACAGGAAATGCTAAGTCTGTTGCACGAGCAATTGCCAGAAAAAACTCTACTCTTCTGCATTTTACTGAGTCAGGACTTTTAGCTCTGGCACAACAAGAACCTCGAATTGCCGCTGAATTCCTTGAAAACTTAGTCTGCATACTTTCAGATCAGCTTGCAATTGCAGATAAGCGTTTACAAGATGACTAAAATTATTCTGTAGCCAATTCAAAAATGACTGTTCAATCTAAAAAAATTTAGTATCCTGGAATTAAGTAACTCATTTGTAAAAAGATTTTTAGTTGCATAGTTTGATACATATTCAATCGTTTTATAAAGAGCATGCAGACTGAAACAGAAATGAAAATTCTCGTTGTTGATGATTTCTCACCAACGCGAAAAATTTTAATCAATACTCTTGCTCAGTTAGGATATAAAAATACAGACGAGACAAATGACGGTTTTTCGGCTATGATTAAACTGAAATCAGCTATTTATGATTTTGTAGTCATGGAATGGAATATGTCAAAAATGAGTGGGATGGAATTGCTTGAAAAAATTCGCAAAGATCCAACCCTCAAGCAAATTCCTGTTTTAATGGTTACAGAAGATGGAGAGCAGGAAACTATTGTTGCAGCAGTCAAAGCCGGGTTGAATGCTTATGTAATAAAGCCGGTTGAAGTAAATGATTTTGCAGAAAAGATGGAATATATTTTTGTGTAAATTTTTTTATCCTCTAAATATTTAGGCAGGATAATTAAAAATTTGAAAAGGTTAGTAGCGAATTCTGAAATCATGTAAGTCTTCGATTGGGCCTGGTAATTTTTCTATACCTTTAACTAAAGCTTTTGGAGGACCTTCGTAACACCATTTTACAAAATTTTCAACAGCAGTAGTTTTTCCTTGCGCCATCACAAAAACTGATCCATCTTGCTGGTTCATAACGTAACCTGTGATTCCAAGAGATTTCGCTTTGAGTTTCAGTGAATAGCGGTATCCTACACCTTGAACTTTACCAAAAATTATTAAATTGAGGTGTTTTTTAGCGGGCATTATTTAACCAACATACTAATTATGTTGCCTTTTTTCAAAAAGAATTTTTGCATTAGATTGCAACAGTTTGGCACTATTTCTAATAGGTTGTTTCCAAAGGCGGGTTACCCGATCGGCAAGAAGCTTGATGTCTTCATTTATGCTGGAGTTGGGGGCTGCGATGTTCAATGTTTTACGTTCCTGAAAAATCTTTGCAGCTGCAGGATGTGAAAAAAGACATCCAAAAAAATCAGCTTTTAGCATCAAAATTTGAGTGAAAGTATTTTCTAATGATCCGAGGATATCTAATTCATTTGGTAAATTACATTTGTTTAGTACAATCCTGGGTCTGTATCTAATCCAACTCTGTTCGGCTTTTTGTGCCACTTCAGAGTCAATTTTAGAAATTTCATCCAATAATCCCCGAACCGTCAAAATTTCATCCATCACTGTACGGTTGTATGAGTCTTTCAATTTTTCAGAAAGAAATTTGTTTTTTGGTATAGAACGCTCAATTACTCTAAAAGCAAAAAGTTTGAGGAAAGTAAGCATGTTCATTGTTGAAGTATGTTCTGTAGTTGAGATAATCATCCCCAGTTGAGTCATTCCAAAAAAATCCAAGGTATTGTAAGTACTGCCACTACCTAAATCCAAGATCAAATACTCACATTCTAATTGTCTAAGATTGTTAACAAGACGCATTTTTTGAGCATGATGCATGTTGGCCAGAAAAGGACTTCTAACATCCCCAGCAAGAAACTTGAGATTTGTATTTTCTGTTTCTACCAGTAAATCTTCCAGTTGGCCGTATCGTGCGCGTAAAAAATCACCGATGCCTGGATGAGTGTTGTGTATTCCCAGACATGTATGAAGATTTGATCCTCCAAAATCAAGATCAGCAACAATAACTTGTTTACCAAGTTCGGCTAATGCAATTGCCATATTAGCTGCTAAAAAGCTTTTACCAACCCCACCTTTCCCACTTGCAATTGGTATGATGGTTCTATCCATACTTGACTCCGGCTTAATAATTGTAAAGTGTAAATCAAATACTTGAAGTCTCCTTCAGACAGAATAACTAAGAAATAGCATAAAAGCAAATATAAAGTATTTGCAGAAAGATTAATCTATTGTCGATTTGACTAAATCAATTTCAAAATATATCACTTCCGGATGGGGATTGTTGTAATATGGACTTCTTTCTACAAATCCAAGTGATTTATAGAGTTCCACTGCAAATTTCATTTTGTTTAAGGTGTCCAGTTGCATTCTAGAATATTTTTTTTGACTACCGAGTTGCACAATTTTTTCGGCCAGCATTCTACCTATACCTTTACCTCGGTAGATAGGTTTTACATAAAGACGCTTCATTTCGCACACACTCTCACTCAAAGCCCTCATGCAAGCGCAACCAACACAATCAAGTCCATCCCATGCAAGAAGGATACACCCTCCTGGTGCAGCATATTTCCCAGGAAGATGCTCTAGTTCTTCCTCAAAACCTTGAAAAGAAAGGCTAAATCCTAATGATTCAGAATAATCGATAAATAGTGTTCGAGCCTTTTTAAAATCTGTAACACTATCTGCAAAGTCAATCCTAACAGACATTTTAAAAATTTTTCATGAAGATTTCGTCAAAAGTGAGTCATCTCAGTTCATGTAGAAATTCTTAATTTAGAAAAATCCGCAATCCTTTACTAAAATTAATGAGAAGTGTGCAAAATTAAATACATAGTCAAAAATTGCGATGTTTTTAAACATAGTACTCGGTATTCAAATGTGATCCTCAAGACCATGATAGAAAATTTTTAAAAGCTAAAAAAATTGCAGTGACATTCCCATTCTTGTTAAAATCTGCTACTGTGAGTAAGAGAATGCCAAGTGGTAGAATCCTAATCAGTAAAAGAAAATTTTTTATTTGTTACTCATGTAAAAATGATGAAAATTGCGTGTTAAGTATAATAAAATCCCTTTTCATTTTACGCATATTTAATTATAATTATAAGTGAATTCAAAAAAATTACACAATATTATTATCAAGGAAAATCTTTATGAGTAAAAAAGCTAAGACAAAACCTGAAGTCCATGAATATCAGGCAGAGATGCAGAAGCTTCTCGAAATTTTGGTGCATTCATTATATACGGAACGTGAAATCTTTCTTCGTGAACTTGTCTCTAATGCTTCTGACGCTTTGAGCAAGGTGCAACTGACGACTTTAACAGAAGAAAATGTTTTGGATAAAGACGCAGAACTTCAAATAACAATTTCCTCAGATGAAGATCAGGGAAAGATTGTAATAGAAGATTCTGGTTGTGGAATGACAAAGGAAGAATTGGTTGAAAATTTGGGTACAATAGCAAATTCAGGGACATTAAAATATTTAGAACAGTTACAAACCGAGAACAAATCTGTGGAAAATCTGATTGGACAGTTTGGGGTTGGCTTTTATTCTGTTTTTATGGTGGCAGATCGTGTGGAATTAAACACTCTTTCATGGCATGATGATGCTCAACCCTGGCAATGGTCTTCTGATGGAAAAGGTAAATATGAAATTGTTCCAGTTGAATTTAAACGACGTGGTACTTCTATTACGGTCTTTCTCAAAGAGGATGCAAAGGAATTTTGTAGTGAATGGCGTCTTGAATCAATCATAAAAAAATATTCTAATTATCTCCCTTTTCCAGTAAAAGTTAAGGATAAGACGATTAATCAGGTAAAAGCAATTTGGACGCAATCAAAATCTGGATTAAAAGATGTTGAATATAAAGATTTTTACAAGCAAATTTCCCATAGTCAGGAAGACCCTTTTCATTATTTGCATTTTAATATTGACGCTCCAATACAGTACTATGCTTTGTTGTATTTCCCTGAGTCAGTAGGAAATGAAGTTCATTACGCTAGAGAGAGCAAAGATATAGCACTTTATGCACAGAAAGTTTTGATTCAGATAGGGAACACAGACCTGCTTCCATCTTATTTACGTTTTGTGAAAGGGGTTGTGGATTCTGAGGATTTACCTCTGAATGTGTCTCGTGAAAATGTACAAAAAAATGCGCTGATTGAAAAAATTAAAAATAGTTTAACTTTGCGTGTGTTGAAAGAGTTGCAGT
>CAZOTX010000161.1:0-4377 GCA_964582835.1 uncultured Pseudomonadota bacterium
TTTTTTAGAATTATCTGCTCTGGCTGCACTTGATGTATACAAAGAAAATGTTCCTTCTGCAGGCATTATTACAGGTATCGGTCGTGTTTCTGGAACTGAGGTGATAGTAGTTGCAAATGATGCTACCGTAAAAGGTGGGACATATTATCCGCTGACCGTCAAAAAACATCTGAGAGCTCAGGAAATCGCTCTAGAGAATCATCTAACCTGTATTTATTTGGTTGATTCCGGAGGAGCATTCCTTCCAAAACAGGATGAGGTTTTTCCGGACAAAGAACATTTTGGTCGGATTTTCTATAATCAGGCAAATTTATCTTCCAGAAAAATTTCGCAAATCGCAGTTGTAATGGGATCTTGCACCGCTGGAGGTGCATACGTTCCAGCTATGAGTGACGAAAATGTGATCGTCAAAGACCATGGGACTATTTTTTTAGGCGGACCTCCTTTGGTTAAAGCAGCAACTGGACAATCCGTTACTGCCAACGAGCTTGGTAGTGGAGAAATTCATAGCAGGATTTCTGGAGTTACTGACCATCTTGCCCAAAATGATGCACATGCGTTAAAAATAACTAGAGAAATTGTTTCTAGACTAAACCTAAAAAAAGAATACCACATTCAAACAAAACCTGTGGCAGATCCACTTTTTCCCCAACAGGAACTGTATGGAATTATTCCAAAAGATAACCGACAACTTTATGATGTTCGTGAAGTAATAGCACGACTGGTTGACGCATCTGAATTTCATGAATTTAAGGCTCTATACGGTACTACGCTAGTAACTGCATTTGCACACATTCACGGCTATCCGGTGGGAGTTGTGGCCAACAATGGGATACTATTTTCTGAGTCTGCACTCAAAGGAACTCATTTTATAGAGTTATGCAACCAACGAGGAATTCCACTAATTTTTCTTCAAAATATTGCTGGTTTCATGGTTGGCCAGGAATTTGAGCACGGTGGAATTGCAAAAGACGGAGCAAAAATGGTAACCGCTGTATCATGTGTAAAAGTTCCAAAATTTACAGTTATCATCGGAGGATCTCACGGCGCGGGTAATTATGGAATGTGCGGCAGAGCCTTTGGCCCACGAATGCTTTGGACTTGGCCAAATGCCCGAATTTCTGTAATGGGTGGTGAACAGGCTGCTTCAGTTCTGGCAACCGTCAAACGGGAAAACATTGAGTCTTCAGGAAAAAAATGGAGTACACAGGAGGAAGAAGATTTTAAGAATCCCATTCGAAAACAATATGAAAATCAAGGGCATCCTTATTATGCTACTGCCCGGCTCTGGGACGATGGGGTCATTGATCCGGCAGTTACCAGGATGGTTTTAGGATTAGCTCTTTCCGCCGCACTTTGTTCTCCTATGGAACAAACTGAGTATGGAGTGTTCAGGATGTGAAAGGTACAACTTTTTACTGGCCTGAATACTGCATTTAGAATCTTTAAAAAATACGGTCAGTGTTGAGGTTTTTTTAAAATTATTTTAGCCGAAAAATAATAGAAAGAGGTAAGGTGTTCACATCTCAAATAAATCATTTATTTTGGATGGCTATTGTTTCGCTATTTTTATTGCTGAGCAATTGTTCGGACAGTAGTGAATACGGAAAAGCAAGTGATTTTGAAAAATACGGAGCTGTTGCATCAGGAACTATAAAAGGTAGCGTTTTAAACTCTTCTGGTAGCGTATTATCTGGCGTTAGTGTTAATTATGTATTATCTGGTATTACAACTGCTGCTACTGCCACTGACAGCACTGGTGATTACAGTCAATCCTCTATTGAAGCTGGTCCATATACACTTTACTATAGCAAAAGCGGGTACCTGGATGAGAGCCAGACAGCAACTCTTACCGGTGGGCAGACTATAAAAGTATCTACCCTTAAAATGCTTCCGGACAGTTGCGACTCAACAGGTGATATTGAAGGAAAAATAACTGATGCAGTCGACAGTTCTAATATTTCTGGAGCAGCGCTAACTGCTCGCAGGGGACTAAACACTACTTCTGGGACAGTTACAAAAACTACTAATACTGCCAGTAATGGGACATATACACTGGCTGACATGCCTAGGGGCTGGTATACTATTCAGATCGAAAAATCAGGTTATATAGACGGCACATTTGAAGTTTATTCATGTGGTGACAAAGACAATCAAAACTCTTCAATTTCTGAATCATTGAGCAGTGGTACCATGCGTATTATATTGTCTTGGCCACTAACTTCCCCGCAAACTGGAACAGACTTAGACTCACACCTAACAGGACCTGCTTCAAGCGGGAGGTTTCATGTATATTATCCAGACGATAACAAAATTTTTTATTATTCTACAGGGAACCACCTTTGTGGCAGTTGCTCAGCCAGTGAGATAAATGACAATGTTACACTCGATAGAGATGAAAATCCTAATGCCACAGGCGCACCACCAGGTATTGAAACCGTGACAGTAAGGAGTGTAAGGAGCACTGGGACCTATCGATATAGCGTTCATGACTATTCTAATGATGGTCTTACTAACTCAGACAATATGTCAAAATCTGGTGCATACGTAAGAACCTACTACAACAACGGCACTAGTACTATATCTGATATTTTCAACGCACCAAATAGCGTTGGGAATCTTTGGACAGTATTCACTTTTACTACCAGCGGTGGTTTCTCTGAAATAGGTACAATGAGTGATCAAGGTCAAGCAGCGAATATCCAATAATATGTCTTTAACATGACACAAAAATTTACTCATGAAACAATCCCTCTCCACAGCACTGCCAGTGATGCAACTTTTGAGATCGATGTATGGCGCTATAATCATCCAGATGCAACTCAAACTGTTTACCTTCAAGCTGGAATTCATGGAATTGAACTAACTGGTATCCCGGTTGTTCATGAATTTTTGAAGGAAATTGAGGAGCACCAGCTCGTCTATAATTTCATTTGTGTACCACTTTCAAATCCGATGGGTCTGGATAGTCAGATCATGGGTATACAAACAGGATACAACAACCTTCATACAAACCAGCAAAACTGCTGGAACTGGAACAGAATTGGAAATTTAAAGGATGAACCCAGCCAAGAAGGGATCTGGATCAAAACTTTGCTGGACTTATCTGCTCCAGCCAATATTGTCTTAGATCTACACACAGCTGGAATAGAAACTACACCACATATTTACTTTAACGAATCACAAAAGGAATACGTTACAGGTTTGGGTTTTCCTCACCTTCTGTCCTGGGAAATTCCTTCAGACAGTTTTTCTGATACGAATTTCCGTAGAGGCAAAGTCTCTTTGACCTTTGAACTTTCCTCGAGCCGCAGTGTGCATTGCGAATGGGTTAAGGAAGGTTTGATTTTTCTAAGACGCTTTTTTGGCTTGCAACCGAAAGTTGAAGGATCACGTATCTGGCAAGCAGAAAAACAGCTAAAAAAATGGTACTCTCCGACCGGGGGAATCCTTTGCTGGAACAAAAACGCAGGAGATGCAGTTACAGAAGGAGATATGATTGCCAGACTTTTCACTCGAAAAGGAAGCATAGATTTAAAATCACCTTTCTCGGGAATATTGTTGCTAAAAAATCCGATTCACGCTCCGCATGAGAGACAGGAACTGGCCAAGTTTCTTGTCGAGTAAGCTCTATAAATTAGCAAAATGGGAGAAGATCCAAACATTCTAGGTTTCGCCCTTGGTGGCGGAGCATTTCGTGGTACGGCCCATCTCGGCGTTCTCAAAGCGTTAGAAGAAGGTGGACTTCGTCCAGGTTTTTTGTGTGGAACAAGTGCAGGTGCAATGGCTGCAGCTTTTTATGCGTTCGGAATGGCTCCAGAAGAAATCCGCAACATTGCTAGAAATCTCCGTTGGTTAAAAGCAACCAATTTCACATTTTCAAAACTGGGTTTACTTTCTAATAATGAGATCGGCAAATTCATAGAAAAATATTTGGGAGAAGTAAAGATTGAAAATTCCTCTATACCACTAGCAATAGTCGCCGCAGATATTTCAACCGGTGAAAAGGTTGTTTTCAAAACTGGAAGGCTGGCAACAGCTATTATGGCCAGTACTTGCATTCCAGGTGTTTTTATGCCGACAAATGTAGATGGAAGAATGCTGGTAGATGGAGCTATTGTAGAAAATGTGCCGGTAAAAGTCCTCTTGGAAATGGGGGCAAAAGTTTGTGTGGGCGTAGATTTGGGGAGTGGAGGTTACCGACGTCCTAAGTCAGTGGTAGATGTATTACTGAATGCCTTCAGTATAGCCATTGACCGTACAATTCATCACCAGAGCGAAAAAGCTGACGTGATAATCAAACCTTCCCTTTCTGGTTATAGTTTGACTGATTCAGGAAATTCGATAAAACTTTATGCGGAAGGTTACCGCAGTGGA
>CAZOTX010000162.1:0-4373 GCA_964582835.1 uncultured Pseudomonadota bacterium
ATTTGTCCGATGAAAAAACTGCATTCGATTGGTATTTCATAAAAGATATTAGAACTGGATTTCAGGTGGCATTTTTCTACGAAGAAGGTACGGTAGCAGATAAAACTAGTGACCTTTGGAATGAAAAAAGGTCTTCAGCGGGCATAGGGACAAGACTGGTGACGGGCTCAGGATTCGTATATCGTTTAGATTATGCAACTGGGAAGGAGGGTGGTTCTACTATTGTTATATTCGATTATCCATGGGGGACTTTTGGTCAATAATTGCACAGTTGTTTGTAGGAACTGTTAAAAATATTTTTCTAATTCAGATACTGTTCTGACAGTGTCAAAAAATAACTACATAAATCACTAAGACTTTTAAGTTAGCCAAACGTCTGTTGTGATTTAACCCTACTAATTGTTCTCAGACAAAAATAAACGATACATAAATAGTTTATGATTGAAAAAGTGGTTTTTTTAGTAGGGAAGATATTAAGTACACTTGACTTTTAATCTTCAAATTACTTGTTCCAACTTTTCCGGGGAGAAGATCCTTCCGCTTCGTCATGGTCAGTAAACATCTGAAGAAAGAATTTACTATTCTTGTAAAAAAAGGTGATTGATGTTATATTCTGGTTCAACTTTAATTACTTTTTAGGAATCAAATGAAACAATTTCTATTAATTTTTTCCATCTTTTTTATTACTTCACCTCTGTTTTGTCAGGAAACAGGTGTCCTTTTTCAATATAAAACCTCTTCTGGTTTTGTTTGGAAAACTTTTGGTAAGGGAAAAGTTCAACCAAAGTATGAAGGTGAGATCTTAATGGGAATTCCTGAGGGGTTTGGTATTTTATCATATCCATTTTCCGAAGGTAAAAGTGTAGTAGGTGAATGGAAAGATGGAAAAGAGTGGAACTCCGAACATTACAGCAATGATGGGATACTACTAGGTATATGGGAGAATGGGAAGTGGATACTAAAGTGGGGAGTTTTGTTTGAACGTATGGAGAATGGGATTTTGGTTTGGAATGAGAATGGAATGGAGGATTTTCTTGCAAAATATGTTGGAGATATTGAAAATATGAAACCAAAAGGTCAAGGAGTTTTAACTTCCCCTGATGGAGACGAGTATGTAGGTGAATTTAGGAATGGTAAGAAACATGGTCAGGGAAAATTAACTTTACCTGATGGTTATTCCTATACAGGGAGATGGAATGGAGGAAATCCTAACGGTTTAGGAACGGAAATTGATTCTAATCGAGACAAATATGTAGGGGAGTTCAAGAGTGGCAAAAAACACGGTCAAGGCACAATAACTTCATCTTCTGGGGACGAGTATGTGGGAAAGTTCAAGAATGGAGAAAAACACGGTCAAGGGCAACTAACCTATTCTAATGGAGACAAGTATGTAGGGAATTTCAAGAATGGTAAAAAACACGGTCAAGGAACCCTTACATTACCAGATGGAAGTATGTATGTAGGAAAATTTAAGAGTGATAAAAAACATGGTCAAGGAATATTCACTTCACCTGATAACAGGAAATATGTTGGGCAATATAAAAATGATAAAAAACATGGTCAAGGTACATTTACTTGGGCTGATGAAGGGAAATACGAAGGAAAATGGAAGGAAGGGAAATTTGATGGTCAAGGAACATTCACCTTTTCTGACGGAAACAAAGGGGTAGGTGAATTCAGAAATAATAAACCTTGGAATATTACAACATACGACAAAGACGGAAACTACAAATGGAAGTATGTGAAAGGAGTACGACGATAATCAAAAAAATTAAATTCCATCATCTCTTGTATGAGACCCTCCTAATTCTTAAACTTCAAACGATAAAAAAATCAAAATATCCCCCATATTCTAAGATTGAGGGTGACTGAGGTAAGTTGTTTCATTTGGTAATTAAGCGCTTAACTTCCATATGAAATTCTTAAAATTATTTCTATTTACACTTATCTTTTTCACAATATTAAAAGGATTGCATCAGTATCTTTTTGCGGAACTGATGTCTTGGCATCAGTATTAGGAGTGGGAAATAAAGTTCATTGGATAAAAAAACATGGTCGTTGTAAAGATAGTACTGTAGTAAATTCAATAAAAAGATTGTATTCATCTACGGTTAATGTGGCGGGTTTTTATCAGATACAGAAAGCGACTTTGTGAATTTGTTAAAGAAAAAAATGAATTTGATTCTCCAAATAGAAATTTTTATTACAGGGACAGTCTCCTCGTCTTCAGGGATTAACTCCTTTAAATTCCTGAAAATTAGACACAACATCCAAGAAATCTCCCTTTATACTTTAAGAACACTTCTTAAGAAAAAGTCTTAATTTAGCCACCAACATATCAAATCGCATTCGCAATTGCTTTTCCAAGAGTTTCTGTTTTCCCTTTTCCACCCATATCAGGTGTCAATTCAATGCCACTTCGAAGAACATTTTCAATAGCATTCACAATCATGTCATGTACTTTGGTGTAGCGTAGATGCTGAAACATCATTGCCCCAGCCCATATTGCTCCAATCGGGTTAGAAATTTTTTGTCCGTAAATATCAGGTGCAGAACCATGCACAGGTTCGAACATAGATGGGAATTTATGTGTAGGATTTATGTTCGCTGACGGAGCAATAGCTATAGTTCCTGTGCACGCGGGGCCTAAATCTGACAGTATATCGCCAAATAAATTGCTAGCAACAACTACGTCATAATACTCAGGCATGAGCACAAAATTAGCAGTAAAGATATCTATATGGTACTGATCGACCCTTACGCCTGGATACAGTTTAGCCATTTCCTTTACACGCTTATCCCAGTATGGCATTGAATGGATAATTCCATTCGATTTAGTTGCTGATGATAAATGCTTCTCATTTCGTGATTCCGCTAAATCAAATGCGTACTTAAGGATTCTGTCCGTGCCTCGACGGGTAAAAATACTTTGCTGAGTGACTAATTCATGTTCCTTCCCCTCATATTGAATTCCTCCAATAGTCGAATATTCACCTTCCACGTTTTCACGCACAACATAAAAATCAATGTCTCCGGGTTTCTTGTTAGCTAAGGGGCAAGGTATTCCTTCAAACAAACGCACTGGTCTTAAGTTAACATATTGATCAAATTCACGACGAATTGGAATCAACAAGCCCCATAATGATACATGGTCGGGTACTGCTGGGAACCCTACAGCACCCAGGTAAATAGCATCAAAATGTCGTAACCGATCAATCCCATCTACAGGCATCATTTTTCCAGTCTCTAGATAGGTTTCACAAGACCAGTCAAATTTTGTCCATTCTACGTTTAAATTGTTCTTCAAAGCTGCAGCCTCGAGTACGCGTACTCCTTCAGGTATAACTTCCTTACCAATACCGTCACCTGGGATCAGAGCTATTTTTATTTTTTTTGTCATGATCAATTATTTTAAATTTTTAGGGTAACCTAATGATTATCATTAATTGGATTTATGCGCAAGATTAAGGGGAATTGTGAGTGTTGTATTACTTTGAAGAATTAGTTTTACTCTCTAAAAAAATATAAAGGTTTTTAAAGTACTATTTAGAAAAATTAAGAAAAATTATTTAAGGTAAGGAGGATAACGAGTTTACTGTATTTGGGGAAATTATTCATTAAGTTGATAAAAAATTCAGCGTAATACTTACAACATATGACAATCAACGGTATTTTTGGGAAAAAAATCTTTTAAAAAAAAGATTTCTTTTACACATTAAGTGAAGATTGTTCTTTCTTGATCCAATTTAACAATTTTCCATTACCGCATCATTTCTATTTCCTTGAATATCCTCAATTCTCTTCGCTCTTTCACATTCCCACTCATCTGTAAGGTCTCTTTGATCCCATGCATCAAAGAAATTTTTATTTTTCTTTGAGATGATTCCTCTACCAGGGTAAACAGAGTTCATATACATATAAGTTCTTGCAATTTCCCCTCGAATCTCTTCTCTAGGTTCTACTTTTTGATTATTGATTTCAACATCACATTTCCCAAATTCCCTTTTCTCTCCTTCAATAATTGCCATCGAATAGTTGCTTCTTAAACCATTCACCTCTCCGATTGTAGGGTATAGATTGAACATGTCTGCTTGCATTCTTCTATATTTTTCATTCATCTTTTCTGCACACTTTCGCCCCTTAAATTTTCTCCCCTTTTTGTTGACACATTTGGGATGACCATTTTTCCACTCTGAGAAAGATTGACCGAAAGTGTGCGCAGGGACAACATGTTCCCACTCAATCTTATTTGCTCGTTTCTTGTTCTTCTTTGGAATGTATCCACATGAAGACAAGTTCGGTTTCTTACCATTAAAGGAACAACCACAGTAGAGAGTTAC
The DNA here is from genome assembly GCA_964582835.1 of uncultured Pseudomonadota bacterium. GTDB lineage: Bacteria > SAR324 > SAR324 > SAR324 > NAC60-12 > Arctic96AD-7. Next base: position 4,341 of record CAZOTX010000162.1, read on the forward strand.
AGGATAATCATTGTATAACTTTAGAAGTAATTT
>CAZOTX010000163.1:0-2313 GCA_964582835.1 uncultured Pseudomonadota bacterium
TGGCAAGCCATATTTATTTCCAAACGTACCTGGCATAATTGCTTTAGCAACAGATATTGCCCCTAGTAGAGAAATTGAAATCCCGATACTGGATTTAAACAAAATAGATGAAATCGCTGAGTTTATCTTAGGAAAGGTTCTAAAAAGAAAGACTTCATTACGATAGATTAAAAAAATTCCTTAAATTAATAAAAGATAATTCTAATCGTAATATTTGTGGAAATAGGAGAAAAAATTTTACAAAATCTCTATTTCAAAATAATTGTTCGATAAAATTATGAAATAACGGCCATACACAAATTATTTTATTCATTGTAGAATATGAAAACAGTATTTAATTAATAATCAAAAAAATAATTCCGTAATATAACTCCCAAAATTATTAAAAATAGTATTTTCAATTGGCTTCATGAATCAATCACACTTAGTAAATTATTAATATAAGCAAGTAATTTTTCAAAATCATTTATGTTCCCATCAGCCTGCAAAGCATTATATTCCTCACTATGATTTTTTAAGTTATCCCACTCTTTCCCATAATAGGAAGCTAGCAATAGAGCCTGAGTTAGATGGGCAAATATTTTTTGACCTATTTGATCCTGGCACTCAAGACAGGCTTTTTCTTCTTCCCTTAGTTCTCTGAATAGCTCTGATATTTTCTCCAAGTTTTTATATGCAATCTTTCTACGCTCATCACCAGATTCCAAATTCGACTCATTGCGAAGATTACCCCAGAATTGGTCAGAAATTTTGTTAGTTATTTTCTCAATTATTAATATTTCAAGCAGGTGCCATTTTTGAATGCTGGAACGTGAAACCTCTAAAAAACAACGCTCTAAAGGTGAAAGATGATTGTTTTTGTTTACTTTCATATTCCCTTTTCCTGACAATAGCCAATCTGAGCGATATCCGTGATTTAACTCAATTGAGTTGGCAAGTGGCGTTGTCAATCCTGCAGCTCCAGTCAACACTTTATGAAAAGAGGTGGGTTTCAAACCTATACTTTTGGAAAACGCGCGGCTTGATATTCCAGTTGATTCAAAGACTTTTTTAAGTCTTCCCAGAACTTCTATTTTTTTTTGATCCGCTTCATTCATAATAAATTATCCAAATTCAAAATAAATTTTTCATAATCACTTTCGAATTTTATTGTCCTCAAGTTTCTCTGCTCATTTTCAAGAAATTATTCAAAACGTTTAATAATACTACACTTGGGATTATATGACAAAATACTCTAATATCCAAAAAAAACAATATCAAGTTGAATAATAATGAAACACTAAGGTTTAGAAAATAAATGAGTTAATTTACTATCAACCTGTATCAATTGAAGCTTCTATTCGGTCTTATGGAGTGTTATATTATTATTATTCACTTATTTTCTTTTCTCAGCTCTACTTCTTCGTTCGTGGAGGGACAATTCATCATTGTTTTTTTTAGGGGTAACATTGGATTTTTCTAATGCTAGAGGCTTTTCATCTAAAACAAGTGTTTCTGCACCATTGTAAACTAAAAAATGTTTTCCACCTGCTCTGGCTATAGTTGTTACACCAAGTTTTTTTGCTAGTTCCATTCCCATTTGGGTAACGCCAGCACGTGAAAACAACACTGGGATTCCCATCTGTGCAACTTTGATTACCATTTCAGATGTCAGACGTCCTGTGGTATAAAACATTTTTTCGTTTCCGTTAATTCCTTCGAGGAGCATATGTCCAGCAATAGCATCTGTAGCATTATGGCGTCCTACATCCTCTATGAAAACTTCAATCTTTTCACCTTTGCACAATGCACATCCGTGCACAGCTCCTGATTTTTTATAAACATCGTTGTAATCACGGATATTGTGAAGCAACCGGTAAAATGTTGATTGAAGCAATTTTGGTGTTGGTAGCCGAATAACGTCTAAATTGTTCATAATGTCACCATAAACAGTTCCTTGTCCGCAACCGGAAGTAACCGTACGTTTTTTCAGTTTTTCTTCCCACCCTCCAATTCCATTACGGGTAACAACAACAGCAGAATCAATATCCCAATCAACTTGTACCGCCTTTAGCTCATCTGATTTTTTAATGAAACCCTGATTGTGTAGATAGCCAATTACCAGCAATTCGGGATATTTCCCAAGCGTCATTAGTGTTACAATTTCCCGTTTGTCAACATAAATTGTAAGTGGTCTTTCCCCAGTTATGTGTGTTTCACGCTTGTTTCCATACTGATCCATTACGTAAACCGGATAAGATGATTCTAATCCGGCATCCGACATAACAGGCTTGAATTTCTTAACAGTTTGATTCATGAAAAATTTCTTTCATC
>CAZOTX010000163.1:2413-4353 GCA_964582835.1 uncultured Pseudomonadota bacterium
ATTTAAAGGTTACTGTTAAAAAGAAAATATTCAAGAGGCAAACATTACCAATAAAAGAATTTCATTTTTCTTGAGTCGAGATACCAATTGAATCTTCTTAATATGAGTCAGAAGTCAGTTGGGTTTCATATGAGCTATTATTGGAGTTGAATAAATAATAATGTAATGAAGTGATAGTTAACCCCACGTATTTAATGAAGATAATTCTTCTAGAAAAATGAATTATACTATTTTACAAAAACATATTTCTAGAACTTCAACAAGAAGTGTCATTTAGTTTTAAATTCTGGTGGTAAATGGGAATACAGTATACATATTTTTATCTGTTTAAGAAAAACTGATTATTTTCTTATACTTTATAAAATTAACTTTAATTTTTTTTATTTTATTCTTTGTGTTTTATAGTAGTTTTCATGAAGCATTAATAGATATTGTTCAATTACCGGTACTATACACTGTGCAGTTAATGTGGGAAAAATGTCAAATGCATGTTCAATTAAAGGCAAAGTCAAAAATGCTGAATTGCAGCTTTTTTTGGATCGCAATTTATTCCAGAATGCTTGCGTTTCTTCTATAGGAATCAAAGCATCAGTTTCTCCTTGAATCAGCAAAAATGGAGGTGGGTTTTTTGAGATCCAGTTTGCAGGCGTAATTTGCTGATAGCATTCTGGTTCTTTTTCTGGAGTTCCCCCACAAACCATTTTCAACAACTTGGCTTTAGAAGGGTAGGGAGTTTTTTTACTAAAAGGTTTGTAGAAATCAAATACACCATAGACTGCAACACATCCTTGAATTCTAGTGTCGGCCTGTTTAAATCTAGGCTGGAATTCCGGCAAGTTAGGTGTAAGTGCCATTAATGCGGCTAAATGCCCTCCTGCAGAACCTCCAGTTGAAACAACAAAATCCGAGTCTATACCTAATTCTTCAGCATGGCTACGAATCCACTTCAAGGCATGCTTGATATCAATCAAATGCTGAGGGAATTTTATGTCCGGACTGTAGCGATATTCAACAGAAAAACAAACCCAGCCCTGTACAGCCATATGTGTCATTAATAATGCAGCTTGCCGTTTGCTGCCAGTAATCCATGCTCCACCATGAATTTGCAATAAAACTGGATGCTTTTTTTTTGAATTTCGAGGACGATATATATCCAGTTTGAGTTGCAAATCATCCTGTTCAAAAAAAACCTGATCCCTTATTATTTCAATCCGTGGATCCTCTAATACACTGTTCGGATTTAGCCAATTGTGCCAGCCAATTTCTAGAAAATTACCTGGTGCAGAGAAAATTCCTGAACTATCATACCAAATACTGCCCAACTGTTCTTCCATCTTTTTATCAATACGCTCTGGTAAATTTAATATTATCCATAGGCGGATACTTAAGATTATCCAACAAAAAAGATGAATAACAAGCCCAGCCCAGCCAAGCGAAAAACTAAAGATTTCAGAAAATGAGAAAAGAAGAGCTATACCTAAATTAAGAAATATCCACTGTGGGAGCAAATCACCAATTAGCCACCCCAATGAAAATGAAATCAGTAATTTAGAAAAAGAAGAACATCTGCGTTTTGCAAGAGGACGAAAAACATTGAGTGTCAGAAATATTGCACTCAATGTCCATAAAATGTAGAGAATTGTGACCATGCGGCTTCGTAAGAGCAGTGCAAAGTCTTCTTAAGAATTAATAAAAGAAAGGTTTAAAAAGTGAAAAACTACGTTTTACTTGTACATTTTTCAAGAACAGTCTTTAAATTTAACGTTTAGAAAATTGATATTTTTTACGTGCACCAGGCTGCCCGTATTTTTTACGTTCAACTTTGCGGGAGTCTCGTGTCAGCATTCCAGCCTTTTTCAAAACATCACGGGAATCTTCGAGAGCAAGTAATAATGCACGTGAAATTCCATGTCGAATAGCACCAGCTTGCCCCGAAAGTC
>CAZOTX010000164.1:0-4223 GCA_964582835.1 uncultured Pseudomonadota bacterium
CCTTCTTGTGAAAGAAAAAAATTGCTACTTACTATATCACTTTTTAAACTCCATTGACCGACTGATTCACCAAATGAATAAAAGTGTAAAAGTTTCAGCCAATATGGATGATGAAATAGTTGACGCTCGCTAGCCTGCTTCCAAAGTGACGTAAAAATATTTTTTTCTTCATTATGTTTAAGCTCTAAACTCTGTATTATACCTTGGGAATGTACGCTGGACGCAGAGAACATTAGCCAAATTAAAAGCAACTGCGTCCAACGAATTGTTTGAGATATTGACACACGTATTTTTGAAAAGGTGTTATATGTAACTGCTTATTTCTATCATATTTTTTAATTTAAATCTGTATCTTTAGTAATGCTAATTTTTTTAAAAAATTCTCTAACATTGACATGTTCTCATTAAAATTACATATCTAGGAAAGAGAAAAAATCCATTGTTTACACCAGATGAAAAATTTAATTTGTAAGTTGAATTTGCAAATCAAAATATTTTATTCAGTTTTTTTTGGAATCTGCCTAATAAATATCTTATTGGGTGGGTGTGCTGTTAAAGGTTATGATTCTGAGGAAAATACAAAAAATATTTTACTTGTTACTCCAGAACTTGTCTCAATAGAACCTGGGTACAATGCGATCAAAGTTAAACGAAATGCCAAAATTGTTTTAAATTTTAGTGAACCTATTGATCCTTTAACACTTACAGTCAACACCGAAGATACGCAATGTACCGGTAACATACAAATTAGCACATATAATTTTAGGAATTGTGTTCGCATGAATCCTCCGGAATTAAAGGATGGTAAAAAAAGAATCGTTCTGTCTCCCAAAGGAATTTATGCTGCCCAAGAATTCCATCAAATTCGTTTGAGTACTGAAATAAAAACTATTAATGGTGTTCCATTGGGGGAAAAATTTACAACTAACCCTGGATTTCGCACAATATGGAGTCAGCAAATTGGTACACCAGGTGACGACTCTGGTTTTGCAACTATAGTAGATAATGATGGCAATGTATATCTTGCAGGGAATTCCAGTGCAAATGAAAGTGGGGAAGAGTCAGATTTATTTCTGGCAAAACTTGGACCAAGTGGAATCTTAAAATGGATTCAACAGCCTGGTTTTGGAAGATCAGTTAAGGCCGTAGTTTTGCAAATAAAAGAATTAGGTCAAATTAGTTTGATTGGACTTTCACAGGAGCAAAATTCTCCTGTTGTTTTTCAGTCAACTTTTGATGTAAATGGGGAAAAAATATTTTCAAAATTTATTGGAATGTATGGAAGGTCATCGGGGAATGGAATGACAATGGATTTGGAAGGTCATATTTACACTTCTGGCACGGTACCTTTCAATTTAATGAAAATCCGCAAAACCGGGGAAAAAATGTGGGCAACTGAATTAAATCCAGGAATCAATCTTCAAGCCATTGCCGCCGATTCTGGAACAGGTCTGTATCTTACCGGAAGTATGAATCAACCTTTTGACGGGAATAAATCAACAGGAGGTACAGATGTTTTTCTCCTTAAAATGTATAAGATGGGGCCTAAACGCTGGAGTAAAACATTTGGGACGAAGCTCAATGACTCGGGAACTTCACTGGCAATTTTATCTGATGAAGCAGTTGCGTTGGTTGGTTACATTACACAAGCAAAAAGTGATGGTACAGATATGAAAGAGCATCATGATGCTTTTGTTGCAAAATTTAATTCCAAAGGGAAAAAATTGTGGACGTATTTTTTCAAAGGCACGAAATCTGAACAATGTACTGTTACTTTGTGGACTCCAGAGGGCAATTTAATCGTGGGAGGCTATACAGAAAGTAGTCTGGGGAAGCAAATTCATTTCGGAAAAGAAGACGCTTTTATAGCGAAGCTTAATTCTAAGGGTGAACTGCTCTGGCTTAGTCAATTTGGTACACCTGAAAACGAACGTCCACTAGGTTTGGCTATTGGACATAGGGAACAAATTTACGTTACTGGGTTTACAGAAGGTCGAATGGACGGTGCAAAATTGGGTGGCGGGAAAGACATCTTTATTGTTCAGTTCAACAAAGATGGAGAAAAACAGTGATTCAGAACTAGAGATTGATATCTTATGAACTGAAATTGTAAAATTGTTTTGATTGAAAATGAAAGTCCTTTATTTTTCACTTAGATCTAAAAATAGAGACAATGTTGATTTTTAGAAATATTTTTGGTTTATGTTTGTTGATATGCTGTGTTGTTTTTGAAACTCCAGTTTGGAGCAAACAACCAATAGATTCCTTAGAGAACGTCAATCCATCTCCAGAAATAATTGGAGCAATGATTCCTGAAATTCAAAAAAAAATCATGAACGGTATAACAGGATTTGCTGTAGAATATAATGGATCCACTAATGCAGTTAAAAAATTTTTATTGAGGAAAAAGCGTCAACAATTTTTAGCCGAACATCTAAAGGACAGGGTCCTATCAGGATGGATAGGTCGTATTCGTAAACTACTTACTACTAGCAATGGTAAGGCTTATTTGGAAATTGAACTCGCAATGGTACCTCCAAAAAATTCTGCTGAAAACAAAAATGCTATGGAATTTAACGTTACAATGGGAACCTGGAATAATGCTTTTACAGATTTAGATTACAATACTCTGATTCTTCCCGGAACTTCTCTACATTCTTGGTTGGCAAATTTTAACGAAGGTCAGTGGGTAGTCTTTTCGGGTAATAGTTTTGCAGGAAAAGAAGATTATCTAAAAGAGGCAAGTCCTACCGAAACTGAAGCGATGCTTTCACCTCTGTTTATTATCAAATTTGAATTGCTTGAAAATGTTGATTTCCCAGAATCGGACATTCAGGTAATAGAGAGTTTGCCAAAAACAGGCAGGCAAATCTCTGAAAAAATTGCTAAATCAAAAAAGTTATCAACTTTAAATTCTAAAAGTTCAAATTCAAAAAGCACTAAAATCACAAAATCAAAAAAACTCAGCATATTATTTCGTCCGGAATTGACAATTCGTTTTTATCAAGATTATCGGCTCAGCAATTACGATTGGAATTTCCAAAGCTACATTGAACGTTGGAGCGAATTGGTATATTATCATTGGCGTAACCACCCACCGACGGATTATTTATCAGGCTCAAAACCTGAGGGAGGAGAAGTTTTTGTGATGGCTAACGTTGAAAAAAGTGGAATTGTGAGTAGTTATCAGGTAAATAGCAGTGGTGATATCTCAGACATTATGCGTGAAGTAGCAAAAGATGCAATGCTCTTGGTTCCTTTGCCTCCACTTCCAGAGGAATTTCCTGATGAGGAGTTAAAAGTTGAGTTTCGATTTGACTATCCTCCTATGACACATTTTTCTGCATCAAATACAAATCAGTTGAAAGGAGTTTCTCCTCCAAAAAACAACAAATCCGTAAAAGGTAAAGTTAATCTTTCAAAGATGGCAAAGAAAATATTTAAAAAACAACATCTCGCATTGAAAAGGTCATTATTTCATGAAGAATTAAGGCAGGAGTTTTCCTCACATTTTAAGCCTCACCAACGTTTTGATCCAAGTTTAGAGCTCAAAATAGAGTTAGGTATAAACCGTCTTGGTAAAGTTGTGGAACAAAAACTAACTCATCCAGGAGAATCAGTAAAATTTCAGCTTGCCGTGTTGAATGGGCTAAATCAAGCTCGTTTTGGGAAATTACCTAAATCCTTACATTCTGAAACTCCATACCGTGTACGGTTAAGAGTTATCCCCTGAAAGTCAACTGAGGTATCTTTCAAAGAAATGGCTCAAATTTTTTTGAAAGTAATTCTGGTGTCACTACACCGATTTGTTTATAGAAAATAGTACCCTCTGCATCAATAAAAAAAGATTCTGGGACTCCATAAATACCGTAATCTAAGGCAATATTGCCTGCATCATCATCCAAGCCTAGATAATAACTTTTACCAAAATGTTGTGCAAATGCTTGTGCGTTTTTTAGAGTATCCTGAATGGCAATACCTATTACTCTAATTTGCCCTGCCCCTATACCATATTTTTTGTGAAATTCCTCCAGGATATGAGCTTCAACCTTACATTCTTGACACCATGATGCCCAAAAATTGAGAAGCACAGGCTTACCTTTGAGAAGACCTAAATGTATTGTTCCATTATCTCTCAAAGTTTTAAATACGAAATTTGGAGCAGAGTGTCCAAGAAGAGGAGAAGGAACATTTTTGGGGTTGGTAGTAAACCCAAAGGCCAA
>CAZOTX010000165.1:0-4198 GCA_964582835.1 uncultured Pseudomonadota bacterium
TCTTTCCGGTTTCTCCAAGCACAATTACCATTCCACCTGTCATATACTCACAACCGTGGTCGCCAACACCTTCTACTACAGCAATTACTCCACTGTTACGAACTGCAAAGCGCTCACCTGCAATACCACTGAAAAAAACTTCTCCATCGGTTGCTCCATATAAAACAGTATTTCCTATTAAAATATTTTCAGAGGCCCTGTATGTAGATTTTTTAGGAGGATAAACAATTAGGCGTCCTCCACTCAAACCTTTTCCCGTGTAGTCATTGGTATCACCCTCAAGCTCTAGAGTTACTCCATGAGCAAGGAATGCCCCAAAACTTTGTCCTGCGGATCCTACAAATTTGCAGTGAATTGTGTTGTCCGGCAAACCTGCTGCACCATATTTTTTAGCTATTTGGCTACTTAACATTGTACCAACTGAGCGGTTCACATTGTTAATTGGTAACACAAATTCTACAGGCTTTTTGTTTTCAATCGCATCTTTAGATTCTTCAATCAGCTGAATATCAATTTGTTTGTTCAGTCCATGATCTTGTACTTGAGTACAATAAGGGGTGTCATTTTCTCCCACTGGAATCTGATGCAGAATAGCTGACAAATCAACTTTTGCTGCTTTCCAATGTTTGATGTTTTTACGCTGTTTCAACATATCACTACGTCCTATCATTTCATCAACTGTTTTAAAACCAAGTTTGGCCATGATCATCCTGAGTTCTTCTGCTACAAAAAAGAAATAGTTGATTACATGTTCTGGCTTGCCAATAAACTTTTTACGTAATTCCAAATTTTGTGTTGCAATTCCGACCGGACAGGTATTGAGGTGACATTTTCGCATCATAACGCAACCTATAGCGATCAATGGAATAGTCGCGAAACCAAACTCTTCCGCACCTAAGAAAGCTGCTACAGCCACATCCCTTCCAGTTTTAAGTTGACCGTCGGTTTGTAAGCGAACCCGGCCCCGCAATTGATTCAACATCAATGTCTGTTGTACTTCTGAAATGCCTAGTTCCCACGGAACTCCAGCATGTTTTATCGATGTCAGAGGTGAAGCTCCTGTTCCACCATCGTGACCGGCGATCGTGATGACATCAGCATGGGCTTTTGCGACTCCCGCAGCAATCGTACCAACCCCTGCCTCTGCCACCAGCTTAACGTTAATTTTCGCATTTGGATTAGCATTTTTTAAATCAAAAATTAACTGAGCCAAATCCTCGATAGAATAAATATCGTGGTGTGGAGGTGGTGAAATCAAGGTTACTCCTGGAGTAGAATGTCGTATTTTTGCAATTTCTTCACTGACTTTTTTCCCAGGTAATTGACCTCCCTCTCCAGGTTTAGCACCCTGTGCGACTTTGATTTGGATTTCTGTACAATTAACTAAATATTGGATTGTAACTCCAAATCGTCCTGAAGCAACTTGTTTAATAGTACTATTCGAGAAATCACCGTTTGCTCTTTTTTTAAAGCGTGTGGGATCTTCTCCGCCTTCTCCACTGTTGCTTTTACCTCCAATACGATTCATGGCAATCGCTAAAGTTTCGTGTGATTCAGTGCTGATTGATCCGAGTGACATGGCTCCAGTGACAAATCGTTTTACAATTTCTGTTGCAGGTTCCACTTCATTAAGTGAAATCGGAGTTCCATCTTCAAACTGAAATAAACTCCTTGGTGTTGAAAAACGCTGTTCCTGATCATTTACGAGACTTGAAAATTCATTATATGTATCCTGGTTGTTTTTCCGGACAGCACTCTGGAGGGTGTTTGTCATGACCGGATTGATCTGGTGAAACTCTCCATTCCTACGCCAATTATATAATCCTCCTCCGGAAAGGATTTCTCCTGTTTCTGCGGCGTTTGACAACGCATTTTCATGTCTCAATAAGCTTTCTCTAGCAATCTCCTTTAATCCGATACCACTTATTCTGGATGGAGTTCCCGTAAAATAATCTTGTATCAAGTCTTCATCAAGTCCAATCGCCTCAAAAATTTGAGCACCACGATAACTTTGAATGGTCGAAATTCCCATCTTCGAAAAAACTTTATACATTCCTTTACGGATAGCCTTAAAATAATTTTGATTGGCTTTTTTGAGTGTCAATGCTTTTGGTAAATCCTTCTGCTTAACCATTTGTTCAATTGTTTCAAAAGCTAGATACGGGTTGATCGCACCTGCACCAAAGCTTACGAGTAAGCAAAAATGTGTTATTTCCCTTGCTTCTCCAGTTTCAATAATGATCCCAGTTTTGTAGCGCAATCGTTTTAGATTCAGGTAATGGTGAACTGCTCCTACTGCCAACAAGGATGGAATGGGGACTTTATCTTCAGTTGCACCTCGATCACTCAATATGACAAAAGTTGTGCCAGATTTTACTGATTTTTCTGCTTCATTACAAATTCTTTTAAGTGCCTTGATAAAGCCTTCAATACCTGATGAAAAATCAAAAAGAATACTAAGAGTTGTCGATCTAAAATCCTGTTTGTCAAGTTCTTTAATTTTTGCTAATTCTTTGTTAAGTAAGATTGGATGGGAAAGCTTCATCATCTTCGCGTGGCTTTCTCTGGGATCAAGAATATTTTTTTCAGAACCCAATCTGCTTGTAAGTGACATAACCAATTCTTCGCGAATTGCATCAACGGGAGGATTACTTACTTGCGCAAAAATTTGCTTGAAGTAGTCATAAAGCAACCGGGGTTTTTCAGAAAGTACGGCCAACGGTGTATCGTCACCCATTGAACCAGAAGCTTCGACACCGTTTTCAACCATTGGCCTTAACAATAAATTTTTATCTTCGCTGGTATAAGAAAAAATTTTCTGCCTTAAAAAAAGTGAATTAAAATTAGTTTTAGGTACTTGAGACGGTTTTGGTAAATCAGACAATTCCAAAACATTCTTTTTTAACCATTTTGAATAAGGCTGACTCGAACAAATTTTAGCTTTCAATTCTGTATCATCTACTACCCTTCCCTCTTTTGTATCGACAAGAAACATTTTTCCTGGCTGCAAACGTCCTTTAAATTTAATATTTTCTGGAGAAATGTCTACAGCACCTACTTCAGACCCCATTATGACCAGGTCATCTTTTGTCAGTATATAGCGTGCTGGACGTAATCCGTTTCGATCCAGAGTCGCTCCTATTTGAACACCATTTGTAAAAGTAAGGGATGCAGGTCCATCCCAAGGTTCCATCAAATGTTCATGGAACTCATAAAATGCCTGTTTTTCTGGGGACATTCCTGGGTTTTGTTCCCACGCTTCTGGAACCATCATCATCATTGCGTGAGCGAGAGAATATCCAGACTGAATCAAAAATTCGAAAACATTGTCCATACATGCTGAATCACTGCCTCTTGGAATAATAATGGGTTGTAGCTCTCTGATATCATCATATAATGGAGACTTTAAGGTCGTGCGCCTTCCCAACATCCAGTTTATATTACCCCGCAGTGTGTTGATTTCTCCATTGTGAGCCAAATTTCTAAAAGGCTGAGCCAAATCCCAGCGAGGAAATGTATTAGTCGGAAAACGAGTGTGTACAAGAGCTAGAGCACTCTTTAAGCGTTTATTAGATAAATCATTAAAAAATTTTTCCATCTGATTTGGGATCAGCATCCCTTTGTAAATTATGGTGCGTGAGGACATACTGATGATCATAAAATCTTCAATATCCTGAAGTGATGAACGAATCGCTTTACGGGTTACATACAATTTATTTTCAAAGCGGTCCTGATTGTAATTTTCTAATCTGCGATGACCCATGAACAAGTGACGCATAGCAGGCATTGTGGCAAGAGCATGTTTCCCAATGCGTTCCCGGTTAATTGGCACATCGCGCCATCCAAGTAAATCCATTCCCTTTTCAACAATATGACTTTCAATTACTTCACCACAATGTCTTCTAGCATAAGGATCCTGTGGAAGAAATATTGATGCGATGCCATACTCTCCAGATTCAGGTAAATGGAAACCAGAAATTTGGCATTCTTCGACAAAAAAATGGTGGGGAATTTGAATCATAATTCCGGAGCCGTCACCTGTATTTGGATCTGCTCCAAGTGCTCCACGGTGATTAAGATTGCAAAGTAAACTAAGTCCTTGCTTGACAATTTTGTGAGATTGCCGGTTTTTAATGTGAACTACAAATCCTACACCACAATTGTCGTGCTCAAATTGAGGATCGTAAAGCCCTTGTTT
>CAZOTX010000166.1:0-4197 GCA_964582835.1 uncultured Pseudomonadota bacterium
AATGTGTTCCATAAATGAACTTGCGTAAGATGGCTTTAAATTTTTCCAGCTATCTGCAAACTTCTTTTTAAGGAGAATCATAATGACCTAACTCCACTAAGCTTGAATTTGCACGATTTATTTTTTTCCCTTGTATTCATTATTCAGACACCACTATGCACTTCATGGTGCGCATCTGAGAAAATCGTTAAAAGTAAGTAAAATAATTCAAGGTATTTGTATACTTTTAGAAACCTCCGTTTCAACTTCAAACCTGTTCTCTGTCTAAAAATAATTTCAGTTGATTGCTATTTAAAATAATTCTTTGATTCAGATTTTTATTACGTTCATTCGATTTAATTTCTGATAATTGTTTAAATTTGTCTCTTCGGAGCTTATTTTTTTAAAATGCTAAAAGTTGAATGCTCAGATCTCCGCAGGATCGCTGAAATAGCTCTCTTAGATAAAATTATTGCAGGATCTTTAAATTTTCATACATTGATAGGAAATAAGCACTTTTTTTAAGACGATGCTTGAAATTTTTCGATTTAAATTTGCACATGATATTTTTAATTAAAAATTTTAGTTCTATTTTATAGATAAACGAGCTAACTATTTATTTTTTACTATCTTGAACTGATTGTGTTGTCTTGAAGGGAAAAATCCTATGTAGTCAAAATTGGGAGAAACTTTAGTCATTGAGGAAAATCTAGAAAATTTAAAATTTTCTGGAGTATAAATCACTGTTCAAACATGATGTAAAGCAACGATGTTGGTAGCAATATCTCTTAAATGGATATTGTAAATTGACTCTATCAAAGCTACTGTAAATATACTAACACCTATGCCTAATGCATTTTGTTTATTCAAAAAGTATACGTCAATTGTGCCAATTACCCTAAATTGGATAACCGGTCTTTTTTTGTGAAATTCGTCTAAAAATAATATGCCCATTTAAGGGACAAAAATTTTAGGAATCTGAATTTAATTGCCTTGAAATTGCCTAAAACTAAAAAAAATATCAAGTCAGAAACAGATCAACTAATAATAATTCTGAAGCTGGACAGAAAAATGAAAGTTTTATATTATCTGAGTTGTACATCATAGTAATAGGCTACTCTCTTCAGTCTGCAGTTTTCCCAAAAGTAGGAAGATTTGCCCGTGACGGAAGATGGCTAACGTAGCATCCTGCGGGAGTATAGTGATACTTTTTTTCTTTACATTTATCTTTCTGATTGTATTTCCTGCTTAGACGATGATGGGTGGTCCGTATAACATTGCTTAGTTTTTTATTCAAAATGAGCTGATGTTTGCGGTTGCAAGCATTGACCTTCCAGTAATCCGTATAACGTCGGCACTGACTAGCCTTCGGAAGTTTTTCATAAACATATACATCTTGAGTGGAGCAACCTACCAGTGAGATTGTTCCTAGATAAAAAACTATAATCATAAATTTCAACATTCTGAAACTTTTATTTTGTGTCTCAATTCAATTTATTTCGGTTTTTAGAAAAATAGTTAAACAATCTATAAAAGACACATATCTCTTTTTCTCTAAAAAATTAGACATATAACTAAATTAATTTTTTCAAATTATGATATATTATGAGAGCAGATAACATTAATGTTATTTTACACAACATGGCCAATAGCCCCGATGATTGGACAGTTAACAAATTTCATGCACTACACAAAAGCGGAGTAAAAATATGGATAGGTAATAGTGTTTTTGGCTACCACATCAAAAAGCCTGAATATCAAGAGCTAGGCTTGATCGATAAATATAAACTACACTGCCAATTAAAACTGTTGGTTAAAAAAAACTCCCATTAAATTACCGCTGACACCCTCATACTAGTTCAATTCTATCTTTGAGTTGAAATACTACTCATTTTTTGCAGCACACCTGAAACCGACATTATTGAATGTACTCGTGGGTAAAGCATCACGCCGCATAGACGAACGCAGATATTCAGGAGTATTACTCCAGGATCCTCCACGTAATACCCTGTATTTTCCTAATTCCGGCCCCTGAGGATTTGAGGCATTGTCATTTGCATAGACTCCAAACCAGTCATAGACCCATTCCCAGACGTTACCGTGGAAATCAAAAAGGCCATTGGGATTACTCATTTTTTGAGCAGTCGTGTGGATTGTTTTACCTGAATTTTTTCGAAACCAAGCATAATCTTCTAAATTTTCTGAGTCGCCTTCAACTGAAAAAGCACCTTCTGTTCCTGCACGTGCTGCCATTTCCCACTCTGCTTCTGAGGGCAGGCGTTTACCAACATAGTTGCAATAATGCCGTGCGGCATACCAGGAAACGTGTACAACCGGCTTCAATTCACTCCCATTTTCTGGAAGCAGATCATTCTGCCAGTTCTGCAGATAATTTCCATCATGAAATTTGCGTGGGAAAGTGCTTTTTCGCAGGAATGGATATCGTGCTGCAACCAGAAAAAACTGATAATTTGTTACTTCACATTTGTCTATCCAAAATTCATCCACCTTTACTTCACGAACCGGATGTTCATGTTGCAGACCTTCCGAACTTCCCATATTAAAATTACCAGAATCAATGAGAACCATTTCAGGCCTAGAATTTTTTCCCCTGACTTGATCAACAAATCCGCATAGTGTTTCCAAATCCTTGGTTTGGATAATTGTCCCAACTTGCTCCTCGGGGAATAATTTTTTTTCCAGGTTTTGCAGTAGATGATAATACGTTTTTAAAATTTTTTGATCAAACTTTGTCACTCGATTTATCATTTTGCGTTCATCACGTCCGCAACTATATTTGTCCTTGAGACATTTTAGTTTTTGTCTAATCCAAATACGCACTGCTTCCCTAGCCTTTTGCCGTTCTATTTCATACAACAAAAAAGGTTCAGCATTCTGATAAATCTTTTCAAAAAGATCAGTTTGAACGATACTTATTTTTGCCAGTTCCACCAAAGCATCATAATCAAGACAAAATTTTGTTTGGTCTTCTGGAACTGGAACACCATAGGTCCTATTCAGAGAGCAAGCTCGTGTTTCTGCCTTCTTGTTAATACCTAGTTTTTCCGAAAAAACACGATAACGCAACTCCGAAATGGTGTGCATCAACGGATACCGCTCCCCTTTAATACTGAAACCAATAAAGTCTGAAATAGCGGACTCCTGAAATTCTTTTGCCATTTTATGAAAATTTTGAGCTTCAGCCCAAGCAAAATGAACTAACAAAAAAAAGCCAAAAGCCAAAATTAGAACTTTGTAAGTTTTCCGTTTTTGTGGAAATTTTTTCATTGGTCCTTTTTTTGGAATGTGAATCGCGAATACTAAATTCTCAAAATATACTAAAATTATTGACTCCGTTTTGTCTTTTCTTCACCGAGTGCAGAAATCTAAAAAAGCCGTGTTACCTTATAAATTCTCTCTATTGCGTTCCGTGTGATGCTATTAAACACTATACTGTAGAAAATTAATTAAACTCATAAAAAAAACTGGTAGCTCACTTGAAACTAAGTAGAATGTAAATCTACCCTTTAAGCTTCTCAAAGCTATTTTAAGAGAGAAGCAATCGATATTCCATCTCTGACAACAAACTTAATTGGTTTTTATTGTGTGCTTTTTTTTAAGACATTTTTAAGTTAATGTTTACTTCAAATTTTCGAAAAACCGGATGGCTAAAACGTTATTTAATTTTTAGAGTTTCTACTCCATTTGCAAACCCTTATTCTTACCTATACCAAGTAGAAGAAGGGCTGAAGAAACATAATTTTGATGAGTTACTTTATACAGAAGTAAAAAAAAAGGGATATTATTTGGATGTCCTGTTATTTCACAGAATGTAAAAAACTTAGCAGATAAGCTGAGTTTCCCCAAACAACAAGGAGGGTCTATTTTACTTTATCTGGAAATTCTTTTTTCAGTTGCCTTATTTGAAAATGAATGTCTAACCGCAAAAAAACATGATAGGAATCCAATTCCTTATGAAATTCGCCTGCTGGAAATTATATTACTGGCTTTACGCTATCATATACCAGACATATACTACCGGATTCCAGATGACATCACGCCTATAAAGTTACTAGCAGAAAATGAAACCTTATCTAGCGCACTGAAACAGTTTGAAGAGGAACTGTTAGATTCTGTCACCTTGAGTGGTTATTCTTCAATGGGGAACCGTCAAAATAATTTTGCTTTTTCCAAACTTTATTTTTTCCTGCTTTGGCT
>CAZOTX010000167.1:0-4125 GCA_964582835.1 uncultured Pseudomonadota bacterium
CATTGAATGAAGATCCATTACATTCTACTTTGACAACTCGGTAACGCCCGACATCGTCTATTCGATGAATTTTTATTGGAAACCCGGTTTTGTCGAACTTGATAAATTCCGGCCTGATTCCAATTTCTAACCGGCTATCCCTTTTAACCTGAGGCAGTGGAGAAGAGATGTTGATTTTGTTTCCTGAAAAAACAGGATGTCCATCCTCTAATGAACAAGGGAGAAGATTCATTCCAGGGGAACCTATAAAATGTCCAACGAAGGTGTGTGCAGGTTTTTCAAAGAGATCTTTGGGAGTGCCAATTTGAACGATCTCTCCTTCGAACATCACAGCAACTTCATCTGCAAAAGTTAAAGCTTCGGTTTGATCATGGGTTACATAAATCATTGTAAAACCAATGCGTCGATGCAATTGCTTCAATTGTGAACGAAGTTCCCATTTCAGATGGGGATCAATGACCGTCAGCGGTTCGTCGAACATCATCACGTTTACATCTGATCGAACCAGTCCTCGTCCCAAGGAAATTTTCTGTTTCCCATCTGCTGTCAAACCAGAGGCCTTTTGGCCAAGAGATGAAGTCAAATCAAGCATTTCGGCAACAACTTCTACTCGCTTTTTGATCTCACTTTGGTCCATATTCCGGTTTTTGAGAGGAAACGCGAGATTGTCATGAACGCTCATGGTGTCGTACACAACAGGGAACTGAAAAACCTGAGCAATGTTGCGTTCATCAGGCGGATTTTGTGTCACATCCTTCCCGTCAAAAAGCACTCTTCCTTCTGTGGGTTTTAATAGTCCTGAGACGATATTCAAAAGGGTCGTTTTCCCGCACCCCGACGGCCCTAATAAGGCATAAGCTCCTCCGTTCTTCCAGGTCAGGTCAATATTCTTCAGTGCATATTCTGCATTTGCACCAACCTGAGCCTCGTAGCTGTGTCTAATTTTTATTAACCCGATTTCAGCCATTTTGAAGCTCTATTGAACTGACACCCTTAGACCCGACTGATCAAAGAGAAGGCAGTTTTCTGGAGAAAGGAACATCTCAACCATAGTTCCAGGTTCAAGATAATGAATTCCGTGAGTATGGGAGACCCAATTATTATCTCCTGATTTCATGTGGATAAAACTTTCTGAGCCACTGATCTCAGTTACCAGGACTTCTCCAGAGAGTTTGGCCGATTCTTTTTTCGAGTTGTTCAACTGGAGATGATGAGGACGGAATCCGAGAGTATATTGACCGGCCTCTATCGTTTCATATTGTGAAACATTCCATCGCTGTTGATTCGCAAGCAGAAAGTCACCACCGTTTTTTTCCACCAACATCGTATTCAAAGGAGGATCTGAAAACGCCCTTGCCGTTTCAAGATCTACCGGTTCTCGGAAAACCTGATGAGTCGGTCCATACTGGGTAACTTTCCCTTCCCTGAGGGTTGCTGTGTATCCTCCTAGAAGTAAGGCCTCCATTGGTTCTGTGGTTGCGTAAACTACCGTCGACCCTGTTTCTGAAAAAAGCCGAGGAAGTTCTTCACGCAGTTCTTCTCTCAATTTGTAGTCAAGATTTACAAGAGGTTCATCCAGAAGAACCAGTTCTGCTTCCTTGACTAAGGCTCGGGCAAGGGCTGTACGTTGTTGTTGTCCCCCTGACAATTCCATGGGTCTACGCTGAAGGAAAGGAGTCAATTTCAGCAATTCTGCAACCTTTGCAACCTTCTGCTTGATTTCATGATGTGAAAGCTTTTTGACCCTCAAGGGAGAGGCAATATTGTCAAAAACCGAAAAATTGGGGAAATTAATAAATTGCTGATAAACCATGGCCACATTACGTTTTTGGACCTGAATGCCTGTTACTTCCTGATCATTAAAATAAACCCTGCCTGCTCCGGGTTTGTCTAGCCCTGCCATGATACGCATGATGCTGGTCTTGCCGGATGAGGTTGGTCCAAGGAGGATATTGAATACTCCTGCTTCGAGGCACAATGTGGTTGGGTAAATGTGTATTTCTTCCAGTACCTTCTTGCTGACATTCCGAAATTCTATTGACATTGGTTTTCGAAATGGAGTGATTCAGAAGAAAAAAATGATTCTAATTAGTGATGCAGACTCACTGAAGTAAAGATCGAAAACGGAGGGCCTGGAGGCCCTCCGAAAATCTAGGATAAACTTGATATCATGTTCAACATTAAGACTTTAGTTACTTGCCGCCCATCGTTTGACAAGTTCGTCATAATTGACGGTTTCACCTTGAGGTTTCTCATTAACCTTTGCTTTAGGAGACCCAGCTTTGTTAAGCCAATAGGAAGGATCTCGCTCTTCATTAAGCCTTGGTCCGCAGCCGCCATAAACATTGGCGCCTTCATCGGCTTTCTGCATACGAGCCATGACTTGGTCCATTTCACTAGCAAGACGATCCATAGCCTGTTGTGGAGTGAAAACACCAGAGTTCACGTCTCCAATTTGTTGCCACCAGATTTGTGCAAGCTTCGGATAATCTGGAACGTTGATGCCTGTTGGTGACCAACGGACACGGTCTGGGGAACGATAGAATTCGACCAATCCACCAAGATTTGGAGCTCTTTCTGTGAAAGATGCATGACGAATATCACTATCACGGATTGGAGTCAGGCCAACATGAGTTTTCTTCAAGGATACGGTCTTGGAGACAGCAAACTGAGCAAACAACCATGCTGCTTTTCTGCGATCAACCGGAGTGGATTTAAATAATGTCCATGATCCCGCATCCTGATATCCAAGCTTCATCCCATCCTGCCAGTATGGACCGTGAGGTGAAGGAGCCATCCTCCAGAGGGGTTTGCCATTCTTATCAACAGTTTTGTTACCTGCACTCTGGGGAGCAACCATATCTGCTGTAAAGGCGGTGTACCAGAAGATTTGCTGGGCAACGTTCCCTATCGATAATGCAGGAAGGGACTGATAAAAATCATAGCTTGCTGCACCTGGAGGAGCATATTTTCTCAACCATTCATCCCATTTACGGATTGCATAAACGGCAGCAGGTCCATTGGCTGCACCACCACGGGAAACCGAAGCTCCTACCGGATTACAGCTTCCGGACTCCATTCGAATACCCCATTCGTCAACGGGAACTCCGTTGGGAAGTCCATTACTTCCAGCTCCTGCCATGGAAAGCCAAGCATCCGTCATTCGCCAACCAAGGTCTGGAGCACGTTTACCATAATCCATATGGCCGTATACACGAACGCCATCGATGTTTTTCACATCATTGCTGAAGAAATCAGCGATGTCTTCGTAGGCAGACCAGTTGACTGGGACTCCAAGCTCATAACCATATTTTGCTTTAAAGCGCTTTTTAAGGTCAGGACGATCAAACCAGTCTTTACGAAACCAATAAAGGTTTGCAAACTGCTGATCTGGCAACTGATAAAGCTTGCCGTCAGGTCCGGTGGTGAATGATTTCCCCATGAAATCGTTAACATCGAGTCCTGGATTCGTGACATCACTTCCTTCACCATTCATCCAGTCGGTAAGATTAACAGCCAACTGTAACCTGGAGTGTGTGCCAATTAGATCAGAATCATTCACATAGGCATCATAGAGATTTCTTCCGGTCTGCATTTGGGTCTGAACAGCCTGAACGACTTCGCCTTCACCTAGAAGTTGGTGATTGACTTTGATTCCTGTGATTTCCTCAAAAGCTTTCGTCAGGACCTTGGACTCATAGGTATGAGTTGGAATCGTTTCAGAAAGCACGTTGATTTCCATGCCCTTGAATGGGGCGGCAGCTTTGATGAACCACTCCATTTCAGACATCTGCTCACTTTTTGAAAGAGTCGAAGGCTGAAATTCATTGTTGATCCATTTTTCTGCTTCATTTTTCCCGGCAAAAGCGCTGGAAAACGTGATACCTAAAATGAGTATTAAGCCGAGGCTTCTTTTTAATTGCTTCATTATTCTCCTAAAAAAATTAGTTCATGATCCATTTTCTGAGTAGAGCCTTCTGGAGATCATTCTCTAATATGACCTTCATTGGCTGGATGAAATACCCAGAAATCTTTGGTAAAAAAATTTAATTCTGCTTCATTAACCTCCTTCACAAGTTTCAAGTGTATTTTATTTTTATCTATTTTTATAATTTTGCAAATTTT
>CAZOTX010000168.1:0-4106 GCA_964582835.1 uncultured Pseudomonadota bacterium
TGTTGCTCAGTCACTATTCTTTATTAAGGCCTGCTCTTTCATTCGCACTACCTGCCCTTTTTTTAAGTTTGCTGCTTTCCATGCTCAACAGCAGTACGCGTCTTGCAGTAATTACTTCTCTGATCCTGGCGACTGTTTTCCATTGGAGCGGGTACTCAGAAACAGGAATAATTGCCGCAGCGTTAATTGGTCCAGGCATTGGAATTATCTGTAGGAAAAACCAATGAAGATAGATTTTATTATAGCTGTTCTGCTTATTGCAGTTGGAACTTATCTCATTCGCGCAGTTCCGTTTGTACTCAGTTCAAAAAAGGAAGGAGGAAAGAAAAGCTGGCCTCAAATCAATTTCTTTTTTCAACTGATGGGTCCCTCGATGATTGCCGCATTGCTGGTAGTTTCCGTTGCCTCTCCGCTACAGACACAAAATTTTTCACATTTGATCAATGTTGCTATGGGTTTTTCGGGAGTAGTAGTTAGTCACTTTTTATGGAATAATTCCGGGGTCAGTGTACTTACAGGGGTTTTTTGTTTTTCTATTACACTGTTATTCTTTTAATTACAGAAAAAAGCAAATCAGTACTTTAGTAAAAAGATCATTCGTTAGTCTCTGGCTGATCAAAACTTAATCGACCCAATTTCCCTTCCCTATAATCCTTCAGTAGCATTTTTTCTGCTCGTGGATGATCGATAGACCCACCTCTTTTCATGCATCCTCTTTTTGTTGCTATTTTTTCCAATAAATCTGCAGGTGGCAATTCCAGATTTTCCATAGTCAACTGATAATTATGCCGGAGTTGTTCTGGGGCTTTGAATAATAAAATTCTTAGCAAATAGTCACTCAACAGTGAGGTTCCAACAATTGAATCTTTGATGGCACCCGTAATTGCCAGACTCAAACCGGCTTCCCGATTTTCGATTTTTGGCCACAGAATTCCTGGAGTGTCAAGAAGTTCAACATCCCTGCCTAATTTTATCCAGTCCTGATGTTTAGTCACACCTGGATTCGGCCCTGTTTTGGTCGCTTTTCGTCTTGAAAGTCTGTTTATCAAGCTAGATTTACCAACATTAGGAATTCCGATTATCAAGAGTTTCAAAGACGGAGGGCGTATACTGCGCTTGAGAAAATTGGACCATTTTTCTTGCATTAATTTGCGAGAAAGCGGTAAAATTTCTTTAACATTTTGATAATTTAAAGCATCAACAAAAAGACACGGCGTGTCAATTTTTTTAAAAATTGCTTTCCATTTTATGGTAGTACCCTCATCCGCTAGATTGGTTTTATTAAAAATCAAAATTCGTTTTTTTTGCCGTAGCATTTCCTCAAAGTCATGATTTATCGAAGAAACAGGAATCCTTGCATCACGCATTTCCAGTACGACATCAACACGCTTCAACTGTTTTGCCAATTCTTTTTTGGCCTTAAGCATATGTCCAGGATACCAATTTATGTCTGGAGTGGAACAAACTTTTCCCGGTAGTTCTGCAACTTCTTTTTTTCTATTTTTTAGGTACATTTTTTACCATAAATAGGTCTCACCTATGACATGCTCATCCGGTTCCGTCTCAGGTTGCTTTTTTTCTTTGTTTTCTTTTTCCTGCATGCGTCTTTCACGTGAAAGTTTCTCACCTTGTTCAATAACGTCACGAATAACATCTTCTCCCGAAACTTGACCTTCATTGTCAGTGTAAGCCAATTCCTCTACTCGTAGTTGATCTAGTACAATTTGTTGCATTTCGTCAAAAAGTGTACCCATACTTAAATCGAATTTCCAGTCTGGATTTTCAAAAAAACTTTCAGTACTCAGCATGGCTAAAAATACTATCCGGAATTGATCTATGCCTTTGTGTTCTGCGACAGCTACACGCAAATCAGACCATCTATCACCTTCCAACAAATCCTTTTTAGGATCACCAAATATACCCTCTTTAAGATCCACATAAGCATAGATACCAAAATGGACAACATAAGCTTCAAGCTGTTTAACTAAATGCTGATAAATCTCTCTACCTTTTTTGGTCGGTTGATAAAAATTATCGTCACCAACAGTCAGGCTGCCTGTTTCCTCCATAAATTTCAGTAAGGACTCTAGGCCGTCATCGTCAGTCTCTGCAAGTGCAAGATTCAGTCGACAATGATTGTTTCTCACCATTTCTTTTTCAACTTGTGAAAGTGCCTCTTTTGCCTCTCTAAGCTCATCTTTTTCAAAACTTAGCTCCTGATCCTGTTCATCAGAGTGAAAGAAACCTTTTTTCAGTTCTGCAACTTCTTCTTCCAGCAAACTGATCGTTTTTTCCAAACTAATTTTTTCATCCTTGAGCAGATCGTAACGCATAAGCTGGTCCAACAGGAGAAGTGCGCCAAATTCTTGTAGTGAATCACGATTCAATGGACTTAAAGAAGAAGATTTCATAATTTTTTTAATACAAATTGATATCTATTTTGTCATTTATTCTAATATGATATTGCTTTCTTTAAAAAAATCTGTTAGAAACTAAGTTATGAGTTAGAATAGAATTCACTATACCACATCCAACAATTTTTAGCATCAGATTCCAGAGATGTGCATCACGAAAAAATAATATAATTTCCGCTCTGATGCGGGTTTTTAAACCGTTAGTAGAAAAGAGGTTGTTTTGCAAGAGAATGACAGTAAGCAGTACACTATCAATATCAGCGGTAATCGTTTCTCAATTTCCAGTCCGTATGGTGAAGAACATGTCCGCGAGGTAGAGAAATTTTTGGACCAGCAGATTAAGGAAGTTACTGAACAAACAGAAGAATTTGGTCCTTCAAGTATAGCCTTGCTCGTTGCCTTAAATTTAGCTGACAAACTGCTGACCTTGCAAAAAAAAGTATCAAAATTCGACGGCATTGAAGATGAGTTGGAGACTTTATATTATCGACTGGACAAAGTTTTAGCGGAAAAGAAAATTGATTAGAATACACTGAAAATAATTAGCTTTAGTCCTTAATTTAGGACCCATTGGGCCAAAGAATGGTTAATCTAGTACGAGCTTGATATTTTTTAGGTTTTAACATTCTTGATTTTTACTATAGAAATAGTAAGCTTGTTTGTACTAAGCATTTTAGTCTGTGGTGTTCGTGATGTAAAACTTTTGCTACCTGATACTATTTTATAGGAGTTCGTCCCTGGAAGGGGGTGTGCATGCCTGTTCTAGAGCAGGGAGCTCGAACCTTTTACTACTTTACTCCACCTTGTTTTTCGAGGTAACAAAAAGCTATTTTACACACGGCATCGCGGGCTTTTTTTCGTTTCATCTTTTCTTAACGCCTATTTTAGAATGCAGCCGTTTTACTTCCCAACATTAAAATTAAAATAAAAATGCAGCCGCTTGTTTCGGAGTTTTTAGACTCACTTCGGAGCAAAAAATATGCTCCGAACAGTATCCAAAGTCACCGACTGGACATACGTAGGTTTTTAAAGTGGTTGGAAATTGAAGAAGAGGACAGCGACAGTCAAAAATTGCTCCTGATGCTCCGTAAATTGGATCGAAATGATATTGAAAGTTATCTCTCTTTTCTTCATGAATCCGTCAAACCAAGAACATTAGCCAGACATATTTCTTCGTTAAAACTTTTTCTTGATCACTTGGAACTTGTTGGATTGATAAAAACCAGTCCAGCCCATCAGATTCCTTTTCCTGCAATTTTACCAGAGGCACCTGAAATTCTTTCACCCGGAGAAGTAGTCGCACTTTTAGAAGCACCGTCACTTGAACATTATCTAGGTTTACGAGACAGGGCAATGTTGGAACTTCTATATTCAAGCGGTTTGAAGGTGAAAGAATTGCTTGGACTGGATGTGACAGATCTGTTTCTGGATTTGGAATTTTTGAAGGTTCGTTCCAAACTGGAGCGGATGGTACCGATGACTTCAAAAGCTGTTGATTTGTTGAGAACTTTTCTGGAAAAAGCAAGAGAAAAACGTCTTCTGAATCCAGAAGATTCATGCTTATTCCCCAGTAGAAACGGAACACGCATGAGCAGGGTTGGGTTTTGGGCAATGATCAAAAAACACGCTCTTAGTGCAGGCATCACCAGCCGCATCAACCCCAGGATCCTGCGTCATTCATTTGCAGTACAT
>CAZOTX010000169.1:0-4093 GCA_964582835.1 uncultured Pseudomonadota bacterium
CACACATAGCCTGCCCCACAACTTTTGGTACAGCTAGCGAATGTACTGGGATAGCAATTTTTGACCTGCTTGAAATGGAAGCTAAAACAGGAATTGTCAGCCCAAGAATTCGTGCCAATTTGGGTGTTTTGGACCCAAGTGTATTGTCTTCATTGCCTCCTCTCGTCCGAGCGGCAAACGGATTTGATGTTTTTAGCCATGCCTGTGAGTCTATCACAGCCCGGCCATACACACACAGAGATGCTCCAGAATCTTCCCTTAAACGTCCTCTTAATCAAGGAGCTAATCCGTATAGTGACATTGCCTGTCTTGAAGCTATAAAGCTTGTTGGTAATCATGTCGTACAGGCAGTAAATGATCCTATTGAAGAAAATTTTGACGCGCTGATGTTTGCGGGAATGTTGGCTGGTATAGGTTTTGGTAACGCCGGATGTCATCTTCCTCACGGGATGTCTTATGCTGTTTCCGGACTTGTTAAAGACTATTCTCCAGAAGGTTGGCCAACTGATCACAAAATGGTCCCGCATGGTATTTCAGTAATTGTAAACTCTCCTGCAGTATTCCGTAAAACTGGTCCTGCCTGCGCTGAGCGACACTGGGAAGCGGCAGCCGCAATGGGTGCAGACCTCACAGATAGAAATGTAGAAGATGGTGGTGATATTCTAGCAGATCAAATCCTCGGAATGATGAGTAAAACTGGAATTCCTAACGGTCTTTATGGAGTTGGTTACTCAATGGACGATCTTGATGCACTCACCGACCGTTCTTTTGCACAAAAACGTCTCATTGAGAATGGACCAATGTCAATTTCTCGTGATGAGTTGAAAGAGCTTTTCCGTGACTCAATGAATCTTTGGTGAAAATTCAGAAATTTTTTTACAATGTAAATTGATAAATGATCATCGCCAAATTTTACTCGATGTTTGCTTATCGCATAAATCAAATCTCAATATACAAAATTTAAGTATGAGCATAGAATATATAAAAAAAGCAACAAAAACTCCTGAAACGGGTGAAGAAGATACACGTCAAATTGTAACGGATATGCTAGATGCAATTGAAATCGGTGGAGAGGATAAGGTACTGGAATATAATGAAAAACTTGATAATTATACTGGAAACATTGTTGTTACTCCAGAAGAAATTGAAGTAGCCTCGGAAAAAATCTCGGAACAACTCAAAGACGATATTCGCTTTTCCTACGATCGTGTACGACTATTTGCAGAAAAACAACGTGAAAGCATGACAGAATTTGAGTCCGAAATTTCCCATGGACTTTTCTGTGGTCAGCGACTTATACCTGTAGAGACGGCTGGATGTTATGTGCCTGGAGGACGATATGCTCATATAGCTTCTGCGATTATGAGCGTTACCACGGCCAGAGTGGCAGGGGTGAAGAATATTGTGGCTTGCTCGCCTCCAAAACAAGGTGAGGGCGTAAACCATGCTATTCTCTATACACTTGATATGTGTGGTTCAGATACGATCCTCGCTGCTGGTGGTGTTCAAGGTGTAGCAGCGATGGCTTTTGGTTTTTTTTCTGGGAATCGCGCAGATATTCTTGTAGGACCTGGGAATCGTTTTGTTGCAGAAGCCAAAAGGATTCTCTATGGAAGGGTTGGTATTGATCTTTTTGCTGGACCAACGGAAATTGCAATAATTGCTGATAAAACTGCTGATCCCGACATTGTAGCCACAGACCTAGTTGGACAAGCTGAACACGGGCCTGATTCACCTGCATGGCTCATTACAACCAGTCGAAAGCTCGCCGAACATGTTTTTTCCAGAATGCCAGGATTAATTGCAGATTTACCTTTGGTGCAATCTAAAGCAGCTGAAGCTGCCTGGCGAGATTATGGAGAAATTGCTTTTTGTGGAAGTCAAGAAGAGGCAGCCCAGCTAAGTGACAACTACGCTGCTGAACATTTGGAAGTTCAAGCTGGAGACCAGGAGTGGTGGCTAAAACGTCTTCGAAATTACGGATCTTTATTTCTTGGAGAAGAAACGACTGTTGCCTTTGGCGATAAGTGTTCAGGGACGAATCACATCCTTCCTACAAAGGGTACAGCACGTTATACTGGAGGGCTTTCTGTCGGTAAATTTATCAAGACTGTTACATATCAGCGGATGAGTAGGGAAGCCAACCGTACGGTTGCTGCTGTTACGGCCCGTATTTCAAGACTTGAAGGGATGGAAGCTCATGCTAGAACAGGTGATGAGCGATTAAAAAAATATTTCCCTTCGGAAAACTTTCTAACAAATTGCTGAATGGACCAGAAAAATTATTTGGAAAGTTTGTATGATCTTTCTGGAAAGGTTGCGCTTGTCACAGGAGGAGGTACAGGAATTGGCGAGAAGATGGCACATGCACTAGCCAAAGCTGGTGCATCCGTTGTGGTTACAGCCCGTCGTAAGAAATTACTAATTGAAACCGTAGAAACAATAACATCGCAAAAGGGAAATGCTGATTTTGTAACTGCTGACTTAAGCCAAACAGGACACATTCCCTTATTAATTAAACAAGCTTCAAAAAAGTTTGGTACTCCAGATATTCTTGTAAACGCTGCAGGCGTTAATCTTCGAGAATTCCCTGAGGAAATTACCTCAGAAAGCTGGGAAAAGACACTGTCTATAAATCTCAAAACACCCTTTTTTATAGCTCAGTCATTGGTCCCAGAAATGCGCCTAAAAGGTTGGGGAAAAATAATAAATATAGCATCGTTACAATGCAAAAGAGCTTTTAAGAACGGGTTAGCATACGGTGCTTCCAAAGGTGGTGTTGATCAAATGACACGGGCCATGGCAGAAGCATGGTCAGGGGATGGGATCAGTTGTAATGCTATTGCACCTGGATTTTTTCCAACTGAATTAACCGCTCAGGTGTTCAAAGATAAAAAACTGATTGCACAAAATGCTGCTAAAACCGCTATTGGTAGAAATGGCGACCTTCAAGATCTTGAAGGTATAACAATCTTTTTGTCCTCTCCCGCTTCAGATTATATTACTGGGCAAACTATTTTTGTGGATGGTGGATATACAGCTAAATGAAAGAATGTTTATGAAGGCACTAGTTTATACTGGCACAAACGACGTCACGTATCGTGATGAACCTACACCTGAACCACTAGCTGGAGAGGCTAAAATTCGAATTGAGTCGGTCGGTATTTGTGGTTCAGACATGCATGCCTACCACGGTAAAGATGCCCGTCGTGTACCTCCACTTATTCTTGGTCACGAAGCAGCTGGAGTTGTTGTCTCAGGAAAACTCTCTGGACGGCAAGTTGTGCTCAACCCGCTTATTTGTTGTGAAAATTGTGTTGATTGTCGATCTGGGCGCAACAACCTATGCGCTAACCGTAAACTTATCGGGATGAATTTCCCAGGAGCCTTTGCTGAGTATATCACTATTCAGGAAAAAAATCTGATTTTTATACCTGAAGGAATGAAGTCTGTTCACGCGGCTCTTACAGAACCTGTTGGTACCTCTCTTCATGCTGTTGATATGGCGAAAAGGCTGTTACAAATCCCTGTTTCTGAAGGACGGGTACTTGTTATAGGTGGTGGTTCGATAGGTTTACTTGCTGCGCTGATTTTACGCTCATATGGTTGCACTGAAATCCTACTCTGTGAGACTAATCCTCTGCGCCGTGAAAGTGTCTTGAGTACGGGTTGTTGTGAAGTTTTTGATCCGGAACATGAACCAAAAACCTTCGAAAACTATTTTGAACTAGTAATTGATGCTGTGGGAACGGAAACAACTCGCCATATGGCAATTCGAGCAGTACGACCTGGAGGTGTATTTATGCATATAGGACTACAGAACAGTAAAGGCGATTGCGATTTTCGCAAAATTACACTTGCAGAAATCACTATCGTAGGCACCTATACTTATACCCAAAATGACTTGCAGACTTCTATAGAGTTACTTCATTCAGGATCGTTAGGAGACCTATCCTGGGTTGAGGAACGACTACTTAGCAATGGTGCTGAGGCCTTCTCTGATTTAAACAGCGGAAGATCGGCTTCTTCCAAGATAATTTTACACCCACAAGTTTGAAATTTTTGTAACAAAAATTGATCTGGTTATTTTTAT
>CAZOTX010000170.1:0-4078 GCA_964582835.1 uncultured Pseudomonadota bacterium
GAAATGCGTGGTGCAAATGCTTCTATGACTAAAGTTTTGCAGTACGACAAACCTGAGTCTCGAAAAGAAGGTAAAATTTTTGAAGGGGATGAAGCAGAAACCGTCAAACAAGCCATAGAACTACTAGTTAGTGAAGCTAAATTTTTAGCGTAAATTTTCTTACCACTAAGAACAACAAATATCTAAAATATTTACACTAAACTGATTTAGAAAATTTATAACAAATTTCTGTAACCTATAACTTTTTTATTAAAATGTCTAAAATTCTCATAGTCGCTGAGGTAAAAAACCGTGAAATTAAAAAAAACACTTTGGAACTACTGTCATTCGCTAAGACGCAAGGATTAGAAAATGTGGCTATTTTGCTTGGATCTGGAATCTCGGGTCAAGCTGATGTTTTAGCCGGTCAAGGGGCAACATCTGTATATTTAGGAGAGGATTCTTCTTTGGAAATTTACAGCACAGAAAAATACACCTCTTTGGTTTGCGATGCTATTAAGCATTCTGGCGCAACTCAGGTTTGGATTTCGTCTTCAGAATTGGGCAGAGACCTTACCCCAAGGGTGGCTGCAAGACAAGGAGTTGGTGCATTAAGTGATGTTACGCAGTTGGAAATTAACGGCGAGGAAATCACAGCCTACCGTCCATGTATGTCCTCCAAAGTCATGCAAAAATGCAAATTTAGTAAAGACTGCTTGCGAGTTGTTAGTATACGTAGTGGATTTTTTACTGCAGAAGAAACATCTCCGGCACCGGCAAATATCGTTTCACTCTCAATACCTGAAGATCATGCTAAAGTGAAAGTCAAAGAAATTCAAGTAGAAGTGAGTGATGAAGTAGAACTCAATGAAGCGAGTATAATAGTTTCTGCTGGACGTGGAGTAGGGGGGACAGAAGGATGTGATTTCGTTAAGCCTTTAGCTTTAGAAATAGGAGCAGCTTTTGGTGCTTCACGTGCTGTTTGTGATGCGGGCTGGTTGCCTCACAAACATCAGGTAGGACAAACTGGTACAATGGTAACACCGGATTTTTATTTTGCTATAGGCATTTCAGGAGCAATTCAACATCTGGCAGGAATGTCTGGTTCCAAAGTGATTGTTGCAGTCAATAAAGATCCGGACGCTCCCATATTCAAAGTTGCAGATTACGGAATCGTTGGAGATCTTTTCAAAGCAGTTCCTGTTTTTATGAATGAAGTGCAAAAACTTAAAACTTAATAAAAATATATTAGTTGAACGTATAAAAAGGTAATGATGAAATCTCAATACAGAGCGGTAGTTATCGGTGGAGGTGTTGTTGGCGCAAGCATGCTGTATCATTTGGCAAAATTGGGCTGGAGTGATGTAGTTCTAATTGAAAAAATAGAATATACATCCGGCTCAACTTGGCATGCTGCTGGGTTATTGCCGTTGTTCAATATGAGTTACAGTGTAGGTAAAATTCACAAATACAGTGTGGATTTGTACCAAAATTTGGAGGGAGAAACTGGACAGCATGTTAGTTTTCACAAAACAGGGAATTTACGTTTAGCTTGTAATCAAGAGCGAATGGACGAGTACAAACGATATTGTGGAACTGCTTCTACGATTGGGGTACCATACGAATTGATTGGTCCTACTGAAATAAAAAAACTCTGGCCGTTTGCCAAAGTTGATGACCTCGTTGGTGCTCTTTATCATCCTGATGACGGACATGTTGCTCCTGTTGATTTAACAATGGCACTACTCAAAGGTGCAAGAGCAAATGGTGCAGAAACATATTCAGAAGTCGAAGTTACTGCAATTGCACAAAAGCCTAATGACGAGTGGATCATTAGCACCAACAAAGGAAATATCACCTGTGATGTGGTAATTTCATGTACGGGAAATTACGCTAGAGAAACTGGACGCATGGTTGGGTTGGAACTGCCAGTTGTACCCGTTGAACATCAATATATCGTAACTGGACCGATTGCCGAATTGGCAGAATACAATCGTGTTGGTAATCCTGAAATGGCAGTTTTGCGTGAAAGTGACGCTTCGTATTACATGCGTCAAGAAGCCGATGGGTTGATATTAGGACCTTATGAAAAAGGTGCTCCATGTTGGGCATTAGATGGAGTTCCAGAAGGATTCGGACAAGAACTTTTACCTCCAGATTTGGAAAGGCTGGAACCACATATTATTGCGGCGGGAAAAAGGGTTCCATTATTTGAAAATGCAGGTATTAAAGACCATATCAATGGCCCCATTGCATATACCCCAGACGGTAATCCAATAGTTGGTCCAGCATGGGGGTTACGTAATTTCTGGCTTTCAGAAGGTCACAGTTTTGGAATCACTGCTGCTGGAGGATCTGGAAAACATTTGGCTGAATGGATTATAAACGGAGATCCAGGAATAGACATGAACGGGGTTGATCCTCGTCGTTACAGTGCAACTCAATCTAGCCGGGATTTCATAAAGGCTAAAAACGAGGAATGTTACGAACATGTTTTCGTCATCCATTACGATTTTGAGGAACGATCTGCTGCCCGACCGGCAAAAACAAGTCAGATTTATGATCGACAAAAAGCACTTAACTCTGCCTTTGGACAACGGTATGGTTGGGAGCGTCCAAATTGGTTTGCACCGCAAGGGACTGAACCTTTCAACAAATACAGCTTTCACACACGGCGCACTAACTGGTTTGAAACAGTGGGTGAAGAAGTACGTGCTGTGAGAGAAAAAGTTGGTTTGCTTGATTTAACTCCGTTCACCAAACACGAAATTTCCGGTCCCGGAGCCGAAGAGTACTTGAACAAAATGATTGCTAACCGTTTGCCGACCAACTCAGGTGGAACTGTTTTAGGTCATGCTCTCACAGAGTCCGGAGGCGTAGAATCGGAATTCACAATTACCCGTGACGGTGATAAATTCTATGCTGTTAGTGCGGGAGCGGCCGAGCGCCACGATCACGATGTTTTATTACGTACACTTCCTCGAGATGGAAGCGTCGTGCTAAGAAATATCACGCTCGAAAATGGGACTTTAGTCGTTTGCGGTCCTCGTTCAAGAGATTTGCTGAATAATATTTCGGATGCAGATCTTTCCAATGATGGATTCCCGTGGCTCACTTCAAAACGTATAACGGTGGCTGGTGTACAGCTGTTGGCTTTGCGTGTTAATTTTGTCGGTGAGCTTGGCTGGGAATTACATCATCCGATTGAGCAACAAGTTAAGTTATTTGATGCAATTGTAGAGTCTGGAACAGAATTTAATTTAAAACATTTTGGCACGTATGCGATGGAATCAATGCGTTTGGAAAAATCGTACCGTATGTGGGGTGCAGATTTGACCCGTGAGTACTCAATTTTGGAAGCCGGATTGAGTCGATTCGTGAAGCTCAAAAAAAATGAATTTGTTGGTAAAGAATCACTGGAAAAACAAATCGAAACGGGAGTTCCACAAGAATTTGTGACATTAGAAATTGACGTAAAAGACGCCGATGCAATGGGAAGTGAGCCAATATTCCGCAACGGTGAAATGATTGGACGCGCTACTTCCGGATGTTACGGACACAGCATCAGGAAAAGTCTCGCCCTAGCTTATGTCAAATCTGGTAACAGCGAAATAGGTACAGAATGTGAAATCGA
Source organism: uncultured Pseudomonadota bacterium (assembly GCA_964582835.1). Classification (GTDB taxonomy): domain Bacteria; phylum SAR324; class SAR324; order SAR324; family NAC60-12; genus Arctic96AD-7. The sequence continues at coordinate 3,614 of CAZOTX010000170.1, forward strand.
AATTCTTGGCGAACGTCTTCCCGCATTAGTTATTCCAGAATCCCCCTGTGATCCCGAGAATAAAAAGTTGCGGGCTTAGTTTCCAGATAAAATAGATTTTTTAACTCACCTGATTTTTTACATTCAAACAAAAACATGCCCCTGGAAACTTGGCTGGCCTACATTTTGGTCACAACGACATTTTTGTTTATTCCCGGTCCAACAATTATTTTGGTTATCAGCTACTCACTTTTAAGGGGTAAAAATGCCATTATATTTTTGGTTTTGGGGGTTGGATTGGGAGACATTACTGCAATGTGTCTTTCATTTTTGGGGGTAGGAATGTTGTTAAAGACAGTCACTACTTCTTTTTATTTGATCAAATGGATGGGTGCAACTTATTTGGTTTGGTTGGGAATAAAAATGTGGAGAGGTGCTTCAGAGTCAATATATTTAGAAAAAAAAACTATGATTCCTGCTTGGCAA
>CAZOTX010000171.1:0-4063 GCA_964582835.1 uncultured Pseudomonadota bacterium
AAATTTTCCTGGAAGTGCTCCAATGTATGTTCGTCGATGACCTTTTATTTCTGCTTCATCTCGCATTCCACCAAGCGAAAAACGAAAAAATTTACGCCCCAAAGATTTTGCAATAGATTGTCCTATAGAAGTTTTACCAGTACCAGGTGGTCCAACCAATAAAACAATTGAGCCTGCCAAATCACCATTGATTATTCCCACAGATATTAATTCTAAAATTCGATCTTTGACATCTTTAAGACCATAGTGATCTCGATTTAAAATACGAGCAGCTCGTTGAATATTAAAAAAATCTTTACTGTAGATACCCCATGGTAATATTGTAAGCCAATCTAAATATGTTCTTGTCACGTTATATTCAGGTGAAGCAGGTTCGATTAACCTTAATTTTTCAAGCTCCTCATCAATTCTTTCTTTGGCCTCTTCGGGAAGTTTAAGCTTCTTTATACGTGCTTCATATTTTTCTGTCTCACTTTCTGAACCTTCTTTAGAGATTCCTAGTTCTTTCTTAATTTCCTTGAGCTGTTCGCGAAGGAAAAACTCACGTTGCTGTTGGGACATTCGCTCCTCTACCCGCTGCGAAATTTTTACCTGAAGTTTTGCTACCTCCAGTTCGTGTCTAAGCAAATACAAAGCTTTTTCGATTCGAATTTTTATGTTTTTTGTTTCTAAAATTTCCTGTAATTCTTTACCTGATGCCGTCGTCATTGATGCTGCAAAATCAGCAAGTGTCGCTGGATCTTTGAGGTTGATGCGTCCCATTAAAAGCCCCAATTCTTCTTTAAATAAGGGGTTTAACTGTACAAGTTCTTTAATCAAATTAATGATAGAAACCGAAAAGGCTTTGAGTTCATCTTCTGATTTTTCTTCTCCAGATTCTTGAATATATTCAACTGTTACCCTGATTATAGAATCTTCTGAAGTAATTTCAACGATCTCAAAGCGCTCCAAAACCTGTACAATAATATGCATTGGTTCGTTACCATGTTTTGAAGCTTGCAAAATCTTTCCAACGGCTCCAATTTTAGATAAATTATCTGTAATATCAGCATCTTTAGTTAGAACATCCTCTTCAGAATCATTACTGTAGACTAATCCTACATAGCGCTGAGGACCTTTTAATTCCTTCAATAAAATTTTTTCCAAACGTTCTTCAGAGATTATTACCGGTAATAGCATTTTAGGGAATAAAGGACGGTCGTAAAGGGGGACTATTAGCAATGAATTGGGTAAAATATCTTCGCTAACTACAAGTGATTTGTTTTCTGGAAGTGCCTGTATAATGTTTTCTTGCACCTCTATTACTTCCTCTTGACTATCATTTTCGTTTTCAAATTCAGAATCAGGAGATTGGATCATAAAAGATTTTTAATTATTTTAGGTTGAAGTAGGTGAATACAAATTTATTTTTGAGGAATTTTTCCCAGTATTTAGAGAAATATTTCCCAGTATATCATATGTAGTTTGTTGTCTCGTTCAATTAACATTATCCAATATCTAAAAAATATGGTCTAGCCAGAAATTAATAGATTTGATCTTTTCTGAAATTTAAATGATTAGAGGGGGGATTCTTAATATTTTTACCCGCCAACAAATTTGGGAAGGTTGGAAAAAATTCCAGCCATGTAGGTAGTGGCTTGGTTTAAAAACCATGGAAAGAGTATAGCCAAAACAGCCATCATGGCTGCCATTTTTGGGATTATTGCTAACGTTTGTTCCTGTATCTGCGTTACTGCCTGGAAGATAGAAACAAGTAATCCTACAACTAAGGCACCAATTAGCATGGGAGCTGCAAGCAGGGTGGTCATTTTCATGGCCTCAATCATGATTGAAACAACAATGGCTTCTGTCATAGCTAACTCAATCTGTGGTTTTAAGAAAATTAAATATCAACAAAACTTTTGACCATAGAGCCAAGAATCAAGTGCCATCCATCTACAAGAACAAAAAGCATAAGTTTGAACGGTAATGAAATCATCACAGGAGGCATCATCATCATACCCATTGCCATTAAAATTGAAGCAATTACCATGTCTATAACAAGAAATGGCACATATAGCAAAAAACCTATTTGAAATGCAGCTTTTAATTCACTAATTACGAACGCTGGTATCATGACCCAAATTGGAACATCTTCAATGTTTTTTGGACGTTCTATTTTAGCAATTCGAACAAAAAGAGCCAAATCCTTTTCACGAGTAAAATTCGCCATGAATCGTTTTATTGGGATAGTAGCACGGTTCAAAAATTCTTCCTGAGAAATAGTTTCTTCAAGATAGGGTGAAAGGGCAACATCGTTGACTTCTTCCCAGACAGGCATCATTACAAACAAAGAAAGAAACAGAGCAAGGCCAATCACAATTTGATTTGAAGGAGCCTGTGGGGTCCCGATAGCTTGTCTTAAAAATGACAACACAATCACAAATCTTGTGAATGAAGTTGTCATAATTAAAATGGCTGGGGCCATAGTGAGAACCGTCAACAAAAAGACGATTTGTAGTGTAGTAGCAACCTGTTGTGGTGAACTTGCAGAATCAACGGAAATGTTTATGCCTGGGATTGGAGATTGTGCGTAAAGCGGCATGGTTCCAATTAATAAAGTCAAAAATAGTAGGCTACACATTGAAAACTTTTTACTTTCACAACAAAAAATACTTCTTCTGAAACATGATTGTGACGAAACGGCTTGTTCTTTGTGTTTAGCCAGTTTGATATCGAATTGGAAATGCGGCATTGACTTTATTTGATGGGTTTTAAGAATTTTAGACGTTCTGAAAGTCTGCTTGCAAAGTCTTGCATCATTTGATTCCCACTAGGCATGATTTGATTCTTTACCGGAGTTTCTGAAAAATTAGTTCTAACTGTCGAATTTAATTCGTCATTATGGATTTTTGATTCTTCCAGATTTTTTATATTTTCAGCATTGGATTTAAGAAAGATATTTTTTTCGAATCCTTCTAATTCTATTGAAGTGGCCAAATTTTCTTTACTATTCTTGTTTTTTGACGTAGTAGTTTTAGTTTGCTCAAATGACTGTTCCAAATTTATTTTTTGAGAATCTGGCGACGGATCAATACTAAATTTATTGGTTCTCTCATCATTCTGAATCGAGTGCAGATTATCTGTATTTGTTTCGTTATATAATTCTGCAATCAAATTAATGGATGAAGGTGTTACACCACAAGCGAACTTTCTTTCATTCATTTCAAATACGATTATTTTCTGCTTTGGTCCAACATAATAGCTTGAGACCTGACGAATTCTCATATTCCCCTTCATTGAAGGAAATCGACTCTTGAAAAAACGTTTATAGAGAAAAGCTATCAAATAAATTAGAAATAAAACTAACAAAAGGGATGAAATCAGTGTGAGCATTGTTGTAGTCCAACCTTTTTCAGATGATGGAATAAGACCATCTATCGGTAATGGCGATTGCTCATCTGTAATTTTTTTGGAAAAAGAATACGGTAAAGACGTGTCTTCTTTGACACGCTTTTCGATTTCTTTTGTCAGTACGCCAGTACTTGAGAGTGCGTGTTTAGTAGAAAATTTTTTGGACAAACCTATTATAATGTGGTTTCTTGAGTGAGTTATTTTAGGATATCCCAGTAGTTTTTTTGGTGAACGGAGTAAAATTTCCAGATGAACAAAATGTGTCTCGGGAACCTCAATTGCACGGACTGCTTTGATTAAGGAATAGTCTATTGAAGGAGTAATCGGAGGTAAGTTAGGATCAGTGTGTGTAGAATGGAATCCAAAGGTTATTGAACCAGAATCAAAATTTATTTGAGGTATCTCTGAAAATTTTTTATCAAACTCTAGGCGAACCTCATCAGTTTTTTCAAAGGAGAAAACTTCAATTTTTTTCAGAATACGCAATTCTGACGCGTTAGCAACTAAAATCATATTTGACCAAAGTGCCAACGCAATTCCCACTTTTTCCCAAGTTGGCCTTGCGTAACTCATTATTTCCCTCAGAGTGCTGCAAAGCGATTGTCCGGACTGATAATATCTGTGATCCGTACCGCAAATTTTTCGTTAACAACAATAACTTCACCGCGTG
>CAZOTX010000172.1:0-4063 GCA_964582835.1 uncultured Pseudomonadota bacterium
TAGGAATTGATGATAAACATGAACAAATAAAAAATTTTAAATAACCTTGTTTTTTTCTAACTCGCTAGGCCTTTCATTCTGGTTAAAAAAAATTTCAGTATTTAACTATAAAGTTTCGAAATTATTTGTGTCATTCCAAACGGATTTAAAATAAAAAATAATATATGTTTTTGTACGATCTGATCTTTAGGTACAGATGATATACGGCAGAAAAATATTTTTAATTATTTTGGGAATTAATGGCTAGCCCGAAAATTATTACAGATTTGGAAAAATACGAATTTTTCTCACCTGAATTTCTGACGAACATCTTCCAATTCTTCTCCTACAACTGGGATTTTGGAATTGGTCCACTGACGAAACAAAGTGGCTCCACCTTTGATTAATTTTTCCAAGCGATTTTGTTCTGTTTCGGTTTTTATTTCAATTACCTCACATTCATCAAGCTTACTTTCGAGATAATCGTCACTGGTCATTATTTCGTCAACCAGACCTTTTTCTTTTGCTTGCGAGGCCAACCAGTATTCCCCAGTTGCTATATTTTCAATATCAACATCCGGCCTGCCTTCTTTAATTAGACTCTTAAATGCTTCATGAATAGCAGTTAAGTCATCCTGCATTTTTTGTTTCCCTTCCTCGGTAACTTCTGAAAAAGGTGTTACTGTACGTTTATATTTCCCGGCAGTGAACAGATGATAGTCCACTTCATTCTTTTGCAGCACACGGTGGAAATTAGGTAATCCGGCAACGACTCCAATGGAACCAATAGTAGCAAATGGAGCAGCAACAATTTTGTCCGCAACTGCTGCCATCATGTATCCACCACTAGCTGCCACTGTGTCAACACAAACAACGCAGCGCAAACCTGCCTGCTTAAGACGTTCTAGTTGGGAGCTTGCTAATCCGTATTGAGCGACTGCTCCCCCAGGGCTTGTAAGTCGTACAACTATTTCATCTGCAGGTTGTGCTATCTGAAGTAGAAATGAAATTTGATTACGAAGTTGTTCTACTTCAGATGCCATTATACTGCCGATAAATGTCAGAACATAAACACAGTTTGAATGCTGTTTGAGAACCTCTTTAGAATTGAGTCCATTCTTTAATTTTTCACGGATTGTTGATATTGTTTTTATATTTTTTTCTTTGTTTTTACTTTTTTCTTCTTTTACCTCTTTTTTTCTAGCCTTTAATAACATTTTAGTCGCTTCTTTAGGTAAAAAAGGTGCAACATTCAGTTCTTTTTCCAGTCGTTCAAGATCACTTTCAAATCGGTGATTCCAGTGTTTAAATGTGAGATAGGGTTCTTTTTTGCGACGCTTGCGTTTAAAAAAAACCAATTTGATTATCAATGTCAATCCTGCAAAGAGAAAGATAGATACTCCTGCATGATAAAATGACCAGTATTGCTCAAAAAATTCGTTCATATGGTTTCATTTTCTTAAAAGTTAAAATTACTCAGCTTGGATGGAAGTTTGAATTATGTTATGATAATCGTATATACAATATAGCACATTTAATTTTTTTTTTCATGCCCAAAGCAGACTCATATTTGTTAAGAAGCATTTTGCTGTTGGGTGTTTGTTTTGCTCTTACGGGAACCACCAGCAGTCTTACGGTTTCTGCTTCTCCATTGGTTGGTTTTCAAATTTCTAGCAACAAAGCATTAGCAACCTTACCGCTGTCGTTTCATTTAATCGGAACCATGTTAGCTGGAATACCAGCTTCTTTTTTGATGAAAAGAGTTGGGCGGAGAGTTGGCTTCATTATTGGAACAGGAATAGGGGCATTTGGGGCTGCATTAGCGACGGGATCAATAATTTTTTCTAATTTTTATTTATTTTGTCTGAGTATATTTTGTTTGGGAATTATGAGCGGTTTTGGCCAGCTTTATCGCTTTGCAGCAGCTGACGTGGCTACTCAAGAATTTAAAACGAAAGCAGTTTCCTTAGTCATGATTGGAGGAATAGTTGCAGGCTTCATCGGACCAACAGTTGCTTATAGGGCAAAAGATATTTTTCCAAATGCAGAGTTTGCTGGAAGCTATTTGTTTGTGATTATTTTCCATGTTTTAATTGTTTTTATTTTGCTTGGAACAAAACTTCCTCGTCCTGATTATACAGAACAAAAGGGGGAGACACGTCCTAAAAAGGTAATCTTCAGCCAACCAAAATTTATAGTTGCGGTATTGGCGTCTATGGCAGGTTATGGAATAATGGCGATGGTAATGACTGCTACGCCATTGGCTATGACAGAAGGAAGCGGCCATCATTTCAGTGATGCTGCATTCGTAATCCAGTGGCATGTAGTAGGAATGTTTGCGCCTTCTTTTTTCACAGGAACTTTGATACATCGTTATGGTGCAGTTCCCATTATAATTTCCGGGATTTTTCTTAATGTTTTGTGTATTGCAATTAATCTTGCGGGAACAGATGTTTTGAATTATTGGTCTTCTTTGATCTTGTTGGGAGTGGGTTGGAATTTTATGTTTGTTGCAGGAACAACTATGGTCACAGAAACTTATACTCCTGCAGAAAAAGCTATTGTTCAGGGAGTTAATGATTTTTTGGTTTTTGGAATTGCCGCGATATCTTCACTATTGGCAGGTGTAGTGCAGACCTCGCTGGGATGGAAGGCTGTAAATTTAAGTTCAATCCCATTACTGGGAGTGGTTGTTATTGCTCTGTTATGGTATTTTTACCAAACTTCTGAAAAGAGTAATCCTTTTTTATGAAAAAATAGTGTACTTCTTAAATTTCAAAGATAGACACCAAAAGTGACTAAAAAACCGGTGGGTGAGTTAATGATACCAAACCATTTTTCTTTGCGATTTTTTATATTATTATCGAGACTCTTTCTATTTCCCTCCATAGTACTCCATGTTTCCCAGTGTTCGACTAATCTAACTGACTGATTTTGTAGTACATTTAATCGAATTATATCTATTGATAAAAAACCGATTTCATTGAAACGTAACAATCCTGCTCCCAAACTGGTTACTGTTGTTTCAAAATGCATATCAAATAGTGCTGCGCCACTCGAGCGATTATAGCTTCTGTTCAATAGGTCTATTCGTCGGTGTTCTTTTGCGGCCAAAATATAAAAGTTCTCACCAAAAAACCATTTAATAAACTGTGTATCTCCTCTGAATCTTGATGTCCCGAAGATTTCTTCCCTCTCCCTTACCCAAATTCCTAGAGGATCTGAATCACTTAATTCAAGGCCGATTATAACTGGATCCCAATACATGCTGAAGCTTAGCGAAGGCGCAAGAAGAATGATTGGGTTTAATCCATAACTAATTCCAAACATGTATGCTCGTTCTGAGTCAACACGATCGGAAGGCTGAAGAACCTCCATTGCCCCCTCAGGGTCTATATAAGGATCATTGCTATTGTTTAATTTGGACTCCTGACCATGAACTATTGTTGAAAAAACGAGAAAACAGAAAAAAAATGTCAGCAGAATTTGAAACTTGATAAACTGGAGGGAAAAAAAATTTGAAAAATGAAATCGTGGAACTATAGCATCACTAGAAAAATTACAAAGGAACAGGTGATTATTACTGTTCTTCAAAACACTCTCAGCTTTAATTCTTGCTCCTTGGTTACAGGTTAATGGCCATGCCAGGAATGGCAAAGGTGCTTGTCTGAAATTGGTAGAATTGGTACTTTCCCCAGAAAGGTGAAATAGGTTAGAAAAAATATGCCAACAAAGCCTAGGGTGATAAGTAGCTCATGTAAACCTAAATCTACGTGATAATGTCCATAGACCTGCAAAGAAGGCACCACCATTAAGTAAATTACAAACCATTGGCCAATTATAACCCAAACTCCCATCGCTCTGATGTAATTTGGGATGCGGCAAAATGTTTTTGGTAACAATCCGAGAAATGGTATTGCGAAAACGGCTACAATTATTAGTAAGAACATCATTGCCCATGGATTCTCCATTGAACGAATAACTAAATATGGTGTTTCCTCAGGCAAATCGGCATACCAGATAACTAGGTACTGTGAGTAACCCATATAAGCCCAAAGTAATGAAAATGCAAAAACCAACTTTG
>CAZOTX010000173.1:0-4057 GCA_964582835.1 uncultured Pseudomonadota bacterium
GTATCTTTGGTCGACCAACCCCGGTAGAGGTGGAGTTCGAAAATGTAAAACATGTTTTAGAATAAGGTAAAACCATGGCAAAGGATATTTCTTCTTATATAAAACTCCAAATTCCTGCTGGGAAAGCAAATCCATCACCTCCTATTGGCCCTGCACTAGGTCAGCATGGAGTAAATATTATGGAGTTTTGTAAATCCTTCAATGCCCAAACTCAAGGTGATGATACTATTATTCCGGTGGTGATTACTGTTTACAAAGATCGTTCTTTTACCTTTATTACTAAAACTCCTCCTGCACCAGTTTTGATTAAAAAAGCACTTAAACTGAATAAAGGCTCGTCAACACCCCATGAGTCAAAAGTTGGTACTCTAAGTAAAGCTCAGATAGAGGACATTGCCAGGCAGAAGATGCCGGACCTGAATTGTTACAACTTGGAAGCTGCTGTGAAGTCTGTAGCTGGAACTGCCCGCAGCATGGGCGTTATGACCGAGGGAACATGATTAAACAAAGTAAACGAACAAAAATTATTCAAGATAAAGTAGTTTCCGAAAAAATTTACACTCTTTCTGAAGCAGTGAATTTACTTAAGGAAGTCAAATCTACCAAATTTGATGAGAGCGTAGATGTAGCCTTAAGGCTTGGAGTAGACCCCCGTAAAGCTGAACAAATGGTGAGGGGCACCTGTGCTATGCCAAATGGTCTTGGTAAGGAAGTAAGTGTACTTGTTTTTGCCAAAGGAGAAAAGGCAATTGCAGCTCAAGAAGCAGGCGCAGATTTTGTGGGGGGCGATGATTATGCCAAAAAAATTCAAGATGGTTGGCTAGAATTTGATCGTGTCGTTGCTACGCCTGATATGATGGCAGTAGTTGGCCGAATAGGGAAAATTCTTGGGCCCCGTGGTTTGATGCCAAATCCCAAGACTGGTACAGTAACTTTTGAGGTTGAATCGGTCATAAAGAATATCAAAGCTGGTCAGGTAGAATTTCGAGCAGATAAATTGGGGAATTTACAAGTTTCTGTTGGAAAAATTTCATTTGATGCGGAAAAGCTCTGTGAAAATGTCAGTGCTTTAGTTGACAATGTGAAGAGATTGAAACCATCCTCTTCAAAAGGAATTTATCTTCGTAGTTTTAGTTTGAGTTCAACCATGGGTCCAGGAATTAAAGTAGATCCACAAACCGCATAATAATAGAAAACATAGAAAATAAAATCATTTAGTTTGATTGTCTGAGACAGTAGGGGCCTAATGGCTTAATTCATGCCCTGCCGAGACACCACTTCTTCAAGTGACATTGAAATATTGTTTTGTGTCTCTTCCGCTGTCTTTTTCAATTTATAAAATCGCAACCCTCAGTTTCCATAGAAATGGGTTTTTATCCTTTTCTATTTGAATCACATGATTTTTCAAACATGTGTAAAAACACTGAATAAGCAAAATATTTAACCTAATTATTTTAAATGGAGCTATGGAAAGAAGCCAAAAGGAAGCTCAAGTCAACGAGCTTCGATCAATTTTTGAAAATATGTCAGCAGGAGTTTTGGTTGATTACCGAGGTATCGAAGCCAACCAGGTAGTTGAACTACGTAAGCAGTTGAACGAGGCAACTTCCACAATGAAGGTGATTAAAAACTCTCTGGCTCGTATTGCAGCTAAAGACACACCATTTTCGGAGCTTGCAGATCAATTCACACAAACTCGTGCGATAATATATTGTGATGGAGATCCAGTAGTGCAAGCAAAAGTACTTTCGAAGGCAGCAAAAAATATAGAAAATTTAAAAATTCTTGCAGGAATTCTTGTTGGAGATAGCAAAACAAGTATACTCAATACTGGTGAAGTGGAAGCACTTTCAAAACTACCTTCAAGAGAAGATTTAATTGTGAAGATGTTGTTTCTTTTGGAGGCTCCGGCAACTAAATTCGTTCAGACTCTAAATGCAGTCCCTGTGAAATTTGTTCGCATTTTGGCTGCAATCCGGGATAGCAAATAATAAAACCGGTTTTTTACATTCCTCCCTAAGCTAAAATGGGAGGAGACTTTAACCTTTATATGAGAAAAAAAATGGCAGATATAACAAAAGATCAAGTAGTTGAATTCATTGCAAACATGTCCGTTCTGGAAATGTCTGAATTGGTGAAGGAAATGGAAGAAAAATTTGGTGTGAGTGCAGCTGCAGCTGCGGTAGCTTTACCTTCTACCGGGGAGGGAGGTGCTGAACCCACTACAGATGATAAAACGGAATTTAATGTAATTCTTACAGGCTTTGGTGAGAAAAAAATAAATGTCATTAAAGAAGTCCGCTCAATAACTGGTTTGGGTCTTAAAGAAGCTAAAGAAGCTGTTGAGTCTGCACCTAAAGCAATTAAAGAAGGTGTTTCAAAGGAAGAAGCTGAAGAAGTCAAAAAGAAACTTGAAGAAGCCGGGGCAAGCGCAGAAATCAAGTAATATTTTTAATGAGCGTGTCCTATAATGGGCACGGTCATTACATAGTTACCCTATGCTTTAGAATTTCTACCTACCTGTCTAAAATCCCCAAAAACACCTCCCAAGTTATAATTTTTAATTCTTAATAAATCATTCATTACCTTTCCACTGGACTGTTTCTGGATAGAATTTTAGGCTACAATAAAGCTTTTTTTAAAAAATATATTATAAGTTTCTCTTTAATGGAATTCTCACTAAAAACCTACGAAGAATATTTTTCACAGTCAGTGGAAGTGCGTAAGAAGCATTATGAAAAAGATGGTCGTATCCAGCATGTGATGCTCTCCCATCAATTCCCCATTAAGTTGATGGAAGAATTATTTTATATTGCAGATCAGGTTAAAGGATTGACTCGTAAACCCAACGGCATTGAATTTTTGAAATCGCTGTTAAGCCACAAAAAGGCAATGCTTTATTTTACCCAACCCTCAACACGGACCTTTCTTTCCTTTTTGTCGGCATGTCAAATGGTAGGAATGGATACCGGAGAAGTTCGTGATCCCTCTTTGTCATCTGAATATAAAGGAGAAAGTCAGGAGGATGGGTTACGGGTCTTTAGTAGTTACTTTGATTTGATAATTATGCGTGATCCAAAACCGGGGTTTTGCGAATTTATGGCTTATTTGCTAGACAATACCGGAAGAAGTGTCCCCATTATCAACGGAGGAAGTGGTAAGGATCAACACCCCACTCAGGCTCTACTTGACCTTTACACTATGCACAGATCATTTTTTCATAGAGGAGGGATCAGTAAAAAAAAATATGCATTTGTGGGGGATCTACTTCGTGGCAGAGCAGTACGCTCTTCTGTGATGTTATTAAGTCAATATAAAGATGTTGAGATGGCTTTTGTTGCTCCCTCATCTTTTCAGATTGCTGAAGATTTGGAGGAAATTTTACGTACTCAAAACATAAAATTTTGCAAAACTGATAACTTGGACAGTATACTTTCAGGTGTGGATTGTGTTTATATGACCCGTCTTCAGGATGAGTATGATCTTTCTGGAGAATCAAACTTAATTGATTTCTCCAAATTTTGTTTGACGACCAACAATGTAAATCAAATGAAATCCGATGCAATTATTTTACATCCTCTGCCAAGGAGACATGAAATTTCAACTGAAGTAGATGCAAATCCACGAGCCATGTACTGGAGGCAACTGCGTAACGGTGTATATATAAGGGCCGCACTTTTACTTTATGTCTTCAATGTTGCACATCGGCTAAAGGAGTATTAAAATAATTGTTGTTGCTAGTTAAATAGTAGAAACAGAATTTTTATAAAAAAGTATTTTTATTGAATAACAAAAATGTCTAAACCAAAATTCCTTTCTACAAATGTTGCCGCTTTACTTGTTTATGGTCGTCCACCGATGGTCTTTGCAGGTATGATTTGTGCCATAGGCGTAATGCTTGATCATGGACCTCTGATATACTTCATTGGAGTTATTTTTCTGCTTATAGCAATGATCCTTGATATAATTGACGGTTGGTTTGCAGCCCGATATCGACCGCAAGCAAAACTAGCTCATTTAGCAGACAGGATCATGGATAAAGTTGTGTATTCCATTG
>CAZOTX010000174.1:0-4049 GCA_964582835.1 uncultured Pseudomonadota bacterium
TCGTTTAACGCAGTGTAGCTTTCCCATTTTTCCGGAACATCTACATCAGCATAAATCGCTTCCACAGGACATTCTTCAACGCAGGCATTACAGTCAATGCAGGTCTCCGGATTAATGTATAACATATCAGGCCCTTCGTGAAAAGCCTCTACAGGACACACCTCCACACAGTCTGTATATTTGCATTTTTCACAGTTTGCAGTTACAGTATAAGTCATCGACAACTCCTTATTTTAAAGACTCTCAGAAATTTTTCGCGGTTTGTTAAATATAATCTAAACTCAATACTTAACGTTTAATTGTGAAATAATTTCTTCATAATAACAAGTTTTTTTAAAATATTTTCTGCTACCAAATATTTACTCGTAGCGTAGTGGGTCTACTGGATTGAGTCGGGCAGCTTTTGTAGATGGATATAGAGTGACAAGTACACAAATCAAGAAAGAAGCAGAAGTAGTTATGAGGACATCTGTCCAATCAATCAACACAGGTATCTTGTTTCCTCCAGGATAAACTCCAGCAGGAATGTCAATAATGTCAAAGGTCATAATTACCCAGCAAATAGCCAAACCTACTAATACTCCACTGATTGTTCCTAGGGAGCCGATAACCAATCCTTGAAAGAAAAAAATACGTCTGATGCTAGAGTCTTTCGCTCCTAATGCTTTGAGAATTGCAATTTCTCTGGATTTTTCTAAAACCAGCATAATCAGTGAGCTGATTATATTGAAAGCGGCAACAACAATTATCAATGTGAGAATGAGAAACAAACCAATTTTTTCCAGTTTCATTACCTGAAAGATACTTTTGTTTTCATCTGCCCAATTACTTACAACATATTCTCCACTAAATTCTGATAATTCTACAGCAATTTGTGGTGCTTTTTCTCCATCTCTGATACGTACTCCAAGACCTGTAATTTTGTCTTCCATACGGTAAATTTTTTGTAGCAACCTGTAATCAGTAAATGCCAGGACTTCGTCATAACCAGAAATTCCTGATTCGAAAATACCGATTACTTCTAATTTTTTTATACGAGGAATATCACCAATTGGAGTCAAACGTTGTTCTGATGAAACCAATTTGATTGTTTCTCCTATATCTACCTCCAGCTGGCGAGCTAATTTTGCTCCTAAAATAATACCATCTTTTAGGCGATTAGTCCGAGCATCGAGGTGTGAAAGTCTATTAAGTAATTTTTTTGAAATAAGCGCTTGTTTTTCAATAGAAGGTGTAAATCCATAAACCTCTTCACGTAGGTATGAGGTAATATTTGTAACTTTTGATTCTTGCTCAGGATCAATACCACGAAGAAGAGCTCCTTTGGGCTGTTTACGGCCAGTTAGCAGAGCTTGTTTGAAAATATATGGTGCAACACCTTTTACTTCTGGATGTTCCATTAAACGTTTTTTCAGTCCAGAATAATTTTTCATCGCGTCATCCCAGGCAAACATTGTGATGTGAGGTAAGGAGCCGGTTACGGCATCCCTTAAATTTGTGCGAAAACCGTTCATTACTGAGGTTGAAACAATAAGGGCAATCACACCTAATGCTACCCCTCCAATCGAAATCCAGGTAATGACTGAAATTGATCGATCCCTGCGGGGAGAAAAAAGATAGCGTTTCCCTATGAAATTTTCGTAGCGCATTAGTTAATTTGCCAGTTTATTACGAACAATATCTGGTGCTTTTGCCAATGCATCTGCAAGTTTTTCTGGTGCTTTGATGCCAGCTTGAGCAATATTTGGTTTCCCTCCACCACGTCCTTCCGCAAGATGTGCAACGGAATTCACCATTTCACCGGCATTAAATCCTCTCTTAATCAAATCTTCGGAAACTACACAAAGCAAGGTGCATTTTTCATTACCATCAGAATTTCCAGACATTGTCGCTGCAAGCCAGGCTAAGCCAGATGGTAATTGTTCTCGGACGGCCTGTCCCATTTCCCTGAGAGTATCAGCTGAATCGACATTAATTTCTGTAGCCAAGACTAAAATACCTTCTACATCTTCTGCTTTTGCTACCAATTCCGACACACTGGCGAGAGCACTCTCGCTTTTGGAAGCTTGAAGTTCTTTTTCCAAGTGCCGTTTTTCTTCAGCAAGTTTTTCTACCATTTCAGTAACTTGTGCTTCAGGAACATTCATAAATTGGCGTAGAGATCGTGCAACCCGGGCATGTTCCTGGCTCATTAACTCGGCTTTCCGTCCTGTTATAGCCACAATCCGCCTTACTCCGGAAGAAATTGCTTCTTCAGAAAAAATGCGAAACTGACCAATTTGTCCAGTTGCTTTAACATGACAACCTCCACAAAGTTCTTCTGAAAAATCAGAGATTTTAACCACACGTACTACATCTCCATATTTTTCACCAAACAATGCAGTGATTCCTGAATCGATTGCTTCCTGAAATGGTTTTTCGAAAATATTTGTTGGTATATTTTTTCGAATTACAGAGTTGACGATATTCTCAATTTTTTCCAGTTCTTCCTCACTAACTTTTTCAAAATGAGTGAAATCAAAACGTAAAATTTCGGAATTTACCAACGATCCTGCTTGAGTAACATGTTCGCCCAACACTTGTCGTAAGGCTTCATGCATAAGGTGAGCAGAAGTGTGATTATTGGTCGTAGATAATCGTAATTTTTCATTTACAGTTGCAGTTATGAGGGAATCATCAGGGGGATCGGATTTTTCCTTGGAATTAACAGATTCACAAAAATGGATTATTGAATCTCCTTGTTTTTGTACATCAACAACATTCCAAATTTTTCTATTTCCCATAGAATTTTGGCTTTGTTCTATGGTTCCATTATCACCAATCTGTCCTCCAGATTCTGCGTAAAATGGTGTGGTATCTAAGATAAACTGCCATTGCCCGTCATCGTTGAGAGAATAACGCCGCAATTTAGATTCAGTACGAAAGTTATCATATCCAACAAACTTTGAATCTACACCTTTCGAAATCTCTGTCCATTTTTCAATAGTTGCCTTAAATTTTCCAGATTCTCGGGCACGAGAGCGCTGTTCTTTCATTAATTTTTCAAAGACATTTTCATCTACTCCGAATCCAAGCTCTTTGCACATCAGTTGCGTTAAATCAAATGGAAAACCGTATGTATCATAAAGTTTAAAAGCATCCTCTCCGGATAGTTTCTTTGAATTAGTTGTTTCAGTAGTTGCCGCCATTTTTTCAAAAATTTCAAGTCCACGATCAAGTGTCAGTCCGAAGCTTGTTTCTTCAGCTTTAATTACATTTTGAACATGTATTTGCTGCTTTTTGATTTCTGGAAAGGCTTCGCCCATTACTTTTGATAGAATTGGCACAAGTTTATAAATAAATGGTTCGTGCATATTCAATAAACGTCCAAAACGTGTTGCTCTTCGCAACATTCTACGCAAGACATAACCACGTCCCTCGTTGGAAGGTAAGGCTCCATCTGCAATGGCAAAACTCAATGAACGCAAATGATCCGCAATCACACGATACGCAACACTAACATCTCCACCGGAGTCAGTTTTGCCTGTGACTTCATTGATGCTTGTCAAAATTGGGGTAAAAAGATCTGTACTATAATTTGAGTCCACTTCTTGAAGTACTCGGCAAATCCGCTCCAAACCCATTCCTGTATCGACATGTTTTGCAGCCAAAGGCTCGAGTTTGCCATCAGGGAAACGCTGATATTGAATAAAAACAAGATTCCACAACTCAACGAAACGCCAGCAGCCATTTAGATTGACAAAGCAATCGTGTTTGTTAGAAAGTGGACAGGTGCCTTCACCCAAATCTATGTGAAGTTCAGAACATGGTCCACATGGTCCCACTTCACCCATTTCCCAGAAATTGTCTTTTTTGTCAAATCTTAATATTTGATCATGATTTATTCCGGTAGAAGCACGCCAGAGATCTTCCGCTTCTACATCAGCATACAATCCATCTCCACCCTCAAAAACTGTAGCCCACAATCTCTCTTTTGGCAGTCCCCAAACTTCTGTCATTAGTTCCCATGCCCATTCGATGGCTTCTTTTTTAAAATAGTCTCCGAAAGA
>CAZOTX010000175.1:0-4048 GCA_964582835.1 uncultured Pseudomonadota bacterium
TTTCGCGTTTCATGATGATTGGAAATTCAATGAGATCGGATATTGTACCAATTGTACAATTGGGAGGTCACGCAGTTCATATTCCTTATTCCACTACCTGGGTGCACGAGCAGGAACATCCGTTTGTAGATATAGACCGGTATTCTGTATTGAAACACATAGGTTTGCTTCCAAAACTGATAAGAGGTGGGAAATGACCAAACCAGTGCTAGAGGGACTAAAAGTGGCGTTGGTACATGACTGGCTGAATGGAATGCGTGGTGGTGAAAAATGTTTGGAAGTACTCTGTGAATTGTTCCCTGAAGCAGATCTTTATACTTTGATTCACGAAAAGGGAAAACTTTCACAGACTATTGAGTCAATGGGCATTCACACCTCTTTTATTCAAAAAATGCCTTTTGGTTTAAAAAAATATAGAAATTATCTCCCTCTTTTCCCAATGGCCATAGAGAAGTTTGATTTCGGGGGATATGATCTAATAATCAGTTCTAGCCATTGTGTTGCAAAAGGAGTGAAACACGATAACTCAGTCTTTCATATTTCTTACATACATGCACCAATGCGTTATGTTTGGGATCAGTTTGATACATACTTCAGGAAACCTCAAATTTCCTGGACAGTCAGAATTGGTGCAGAGTTAATGCGTCCTTATTTACGACGATGGGATCAAAATACTGTAAAAAGAGTAGACACTTTTCTTTGCAACAGTCAAAACATTCGCAAAAAAATACTTAATTATTATAGACGTGAGGCACAAATTATTTATCCACCTGTCGATCTTTCCCACTTTAGACCTGGAGGAAAAAAAGAATCTTTTTACCTTATGGTAGGGGCTTTTGCACCAAATAAACGGGTAGATTTGGCTGTAAAAGCATTCAATCAACTAAAGTTACCTCTTAAGATAGTTGGAAGTGGTCAGGATGAAGAATATTGCAGGTCAATCGCTGGACGGAATATTGAATTCGTGGGCGATCTCTCAAATGAGGAACTTTTGGGTTTTTACCAACACGGACGTGCTTTGATTTTCCCAGGAATAGACGATTTTGGCATCACTCCGCTAGAAGCACAAGCATGTTTCACTCCAGTTATTGCCTTTGCTGCAGGGGGTGCAATGGAAACAGTAACTGAGCAAACGGGTCTGTTTTTCACAGAACAAAAAGTTGACTCACTTTGCGGGGCTGTGGAGAAAATGGAACGAAACTGGAGAAATTTTACACCAGAAGCGTTTCAGTCGCAAACTGAGCGATTTGGAAGGACAATATACAAAAATCAGATGGCTCATGCCATTGAAAAAGGATTCAAACAATGGAAGGAAAGTATTTGAAAAAGTATTTAAAATTAATTTTTACAATCCAGATTTTCATATTATTATTTTTTTATCTTGGATTTTTTAGAATATCTTCTGCTCATGCTTTTTTTGAAGAACAGGTCAAGTATGGGTTTGTAGATCGGTGGTTGCAGATGTTAAGTGACACTTCTCCAGAGAAAAGATTTCACGCACGGCAGGCATTTTTAACTTATCCTGAATGGGGACTGCCAGTTCTAAGAAATTCAATTAAGAATCCGGGGAATGATTATCATTCTTGGCAATTTGCGCTGTTGATCGGTATGCTTGGCAATGCTTCGGATATACCAATTTTGTTAAAAAAATGGCGTCAACTTGAAAAACAAGAACGCTCAGAAGTTTGGCTTGGAGCAATGCAGCGATTATACTGGAAAAATTATGTACCCAGCGAAATAATTCCAAAACTGAAAAGAATTTCAGTAAATCCATTGATTAATTTTGATGAAGAAGAGAAAGAAGGCAAAAAGGTAAACCTTCTTTACTTGATTGAAAATCCAGCTCCGGTACCCCGTTTTGTTCGAGTGACCTTACAATTATGGCAAACTCTTATTCAGGAAAAAATCCCTGAAAAATATTTTTATATTCCTGCTGGTGGCTCACTCAAATCGAAGATACCAGTTCGGATCTTACCACTTGCATATGCCAAAAATATTCGTTTAGATTTTCGCATCTGGGAAGTTGGTGTTCCAAAGCCAATGCTTCATCAGACAGTTTCCATACCATCTGTAGCATTATAACCGAGAAGTTACTTGAAATTGTATTTTACTTATTTTTTTTAAGAAAGTGTTTTTTTACTTGATATAGTACTAATTCAGTGCTATATTAACTTAACTATAAAAAGAAAATGCTGAAATTGTCTAAAAAAACTGATTACGCAATTATTTTGCTGTCTCATCTGGGTGAAGCAAAAACTCCTGTTAGTGCGCAGGAAATGGCGACTCATTTCAAATTACCCTATCCAATGGTTGCCAATATACTAAAACAACTCGTTTCTTCAGGGTTAGTTGAATCTATTCGTGGGAAACATGGTGGCTATATCTTGGATATGCCGACAGATGAAATTAATCTAGCGGATATTATACTTGCCACTGATAGCCCCTTCAATTTAGTTGAATGTGCCCATGTTGGAGAAATTTGTAAAGTTCATCAGTGTTGCCCTACACGGCGTCCCTTGCTTGCTTTACATGAAAAAATTAAACAATTTGTCGAAGAAACAACTTTAACTTCTATTATAAGAGACGCAGAACCAATTAATTTAACTGAAAAGAGATCTATTTATGAAACTACCTATTTATCTTGATTACAATGCTACCACTCCGGTTGATCCAAAAGTGGTTGAGTCGATGATGCCGTTTTTTACTGAATCTTTTGGGAATGCTGCCAGTCGTAATCATTCATTCGGTTGGCAAGTTGAAAAAGTAGTGGAGGAAGCACGTACATTAATTGGGAGGGCCATTGGAGCTGGTGGAAAGGAAATTGTTTTTACCAGCGGAGCAACAGAATCAGACAATCTTGCTATTTTGGGAGTCGCTAACTTCTATCAAAAAAAAGGCAATCATATCATAACAAGTCCAATTGAACACAAGGCAGTTATTGATCCCTGTCATGCATTGGAGCAAAAAGGTTACGAAATAACATTTCTTGATTTGGATAAAAATGGCTGCATCGATCTAAACCAATTGTCAGATTCTATTCGTGACGATACTATTTTGGTTTCACTAATGGCAGGCAACAACGAAATAGGTACTTTGAACCCTCTCAAAGAAATTGGTGAAATAACTCATGAAAAGGGTGTCCTTTTTCACACAGATGCAACTCAGGGTGTAGGTAAAATACCGATTGATGTTGAAGAGATGAAGATAGACCTTCTTTCAATGACTGCGCATAAGATGTATGGTCCCAAAGGTATAGGTGCATTGTACGTCCGTCGAAAAAAACCACGTGTCCGTTTGTCCCCAATTATTTTTGGTGGAGGTCATGAACGAGGTATGCGTTCCGGGACACTGAATGTAACAGGAATTGTAGGGTTTGCTAAGGCTTTGGAACTATCTATGGAGGAAATGGCATCTGAAGCAGAACGATTGATAGGATTGCGTCAAAGGCTTTTTGATCGTTTATCCACAGAATTGGATTATCTTTTTCTGAATGGACACCCTACCGAACGTTTGCCAAACAATCTTAACGTGAGTTTTGGTTATGTGGAAGGGGAGAGCTTGATGATGGGGGTGAATGAACTTGCGGTTTCTTCAGGATCTGCTTGCACTTCAGCGAGTTTGGAACCGTCATACGTATTACGGGCATTGGGAGTCGGAGACGATCTGGCGCATTCATCTATTCGTTTTGGAATGGGGCGCTTTACTACTGTTGATGAAGTTGATTATGCGGCGGAAA
Source organism: uncultured Pseudomonadota bacterium (assembly GCA_964582835.1). Lineage (GTDB taxonomy): Bacteria > SAR324 > SAR324 > SAR324 > NAC60-12 > Arctic96AD-7. The sequence goes on from CAZOTX010000175.1 coordinate 3,737, forward strand.
AAATGATAGTTGCAGTCAAACGACTTCGTGAAATGTCTCCACTTTATGAAATGGTCCAGGAGGGAGTCGATTTGTCAACTGTGAAATGGACTTCACATTAAAAAATCTTTTTACATATTTATTTTAACAGGAGAAACATGGCTTATAGTGAAAAAGTTATTGATCATTACAAAGATCCCAAGAATGTCGGAAGTTTGGATAAAAAAGACGACAATGTCGGAACCGGACTGGTTGGTGCTCCAGAATGTGGTGATGTAATGAAACTTCAAATTCAGGTGAATCCGGAGACAAATGAAATTGTGGATGCTAAAT
>CAZOTX010000176.1:0-4048 GCA_964582835.1 uncultured Pseudomonadota bacterium
AGATTTAATTAAATTAATTTCGCAAAGTGATTGAACTAGATGTTCAAAATCTTGAATGTTCGGTGCAGCATCAACTCTCCAACCTAATTCCTCAACCGCATGTGCAGTAATTCCTCCTAGACATCCAATTTTGGGCTCTACGGGCAATGCCTCCCAAAATCCAGATGGTAAAATTTGGTAAAAGTTTTGAACTGCAGATGGACTTGAAAACAAAATCCAATCCAATTTATTTTGCTTTAGTTCAGCAAGTAGATAAGTATAATCACCTATGACAGGAACATTCCTATAAACAGGAGTTTCGATGATTTGAGCCCCAAGTTTTTGTAAGGAATTCAGCAGAATTTTACGTGGAGATTCAGCTTGGATTAGCCAGCATCTTTTGTTAAATAAATTATGCTGCTTAAAAGCTTCAATCAGTCCTTCACTTTGAAAATGTTTAGGAATGAGTTCCGGCATTATCCCATTGTCCGATAGTACTGAAGCGGTTGACTGCCCTACACAGGCAATTTTGATACACGAAAAAAATTTTTGAGCGGAAATCTCTAGTTCATTTAGACGCTTCATGGAGTAATTTACACCATTTCTGCTGGTAAAAATAGCCCAGTCAATGTTCAAAACTTGCTGAACAATTTTATCAAACGGTTCCCATGATTCTGGAGGAACTATATTTATCATTTTTGAAGTAAGTACTGCCGCCCCCTGAGATTCAAGCATCTCGGTAAGCGAACAATCATTACTATCATGACGAGTTACTAGGAAACGTAATCCTGCCAACGGCAATTTTTCTGATTGCTGGTACGTGGTGGAAGACATAAATAATTAAGGTAAGAAAAAGTGGTCTTCAATTTTTTAAATCTGCAGATTACTTTCCAGAGATTTCAGCAAAAAAGTATCCCTTCTTCAGAAAACCTAATAAAAGGTTATATACAATTCTTCACCAAATCCAACAGGTGCTTAGAACATCACATAAAATCAGTTACTAAAGACTGGAATATCCACTTTGAAATAACAATTAAACACCTTCTATAGCTTGTCGATAAGCTTTTCGAAATCCCCGTCTCAGTAATTCTTCCCCGGTAAGGTTATAATAAGCTGACATTTCACCCAAAAGTGAATAAAAATCCATTTTCTCAGAAACGGTTTCTTTGAGAATTATTTGTTGCAATTTCAACTTCAACTGATCAAAATGCAATTTTGTTTTCTTGTTCACTATTTTTTTATTCGTGAGTTCATTTTTCTTGAAGAAATATATAACGTGAACCGTTACTGGTTCTGATCAACAGTAGAATACCCTTCTTAGGGTCAATATTATTTATAATTTTTTTGAAAGTTTCAAGGTTACTGACAACTTGGCGCTCTGCCTCCTGGATGATCATTCCTTTCAGTAAACCCGTTTTTGCTGCGGGACTTCCTGATTTAACTTTATTAATAACAACACCAATATCAGGTTTAATACCAAGTTGCTTTGCTTTTTCTTCTGTAAGGTCCCCAACAATCATACCCAAAAACTCAACCATTTCGATAGTTTTATTTGGTTTTGACAAGCTTTTAATTCCCCCAGATTTATTTGGACGTTCGTCTAGTTTCAATTTTAAAAGAATCGGTTTCCCATCACGAATCAGTTCCATTTCAATATCAGCGAAAGCCCCGGCGTTTGCAATTTCGTTACGCAGATGATTACTGTTTTGAATCTGTTTTTCATTGATTTTGATAATGACATCTCCTTTGCGTAGGCCGGCCTTTCTAGCTGGAGTATTCTCCATCACTCCGGTAATCAGGCTACCTTTTGTGTTTTTAAGCTTAAAAGCTTTAGCCAAATCATGGCTAACATCCTGAATCCCTACTCCCAACCAACCCCTGGAAACAATACCTTTATCTATCAAATCCCGCATAATTTTGCGTACCATATTTATAGGAACCGCGAAACCAATTCCTTGATAACCCCCACTTTGACTAAAAATTGCGCTGTTGACTCCGACAATTTCACCACGAAGACTGACTAAAGGTCCTCCACTATTTCCTGGATTGATGGCAGCATCTGTTTGAATAAAATTTTCATATTCATTTATGCCTACATTAGATCGACCTTTGGCACTGACAATACCATAAGTGACTGTCTGAATTAATCCAAATGGATTTCCTACCGCAATTACATCTTCGCCAACAAGTATTTTATCTGAATCTCCCATGGGTAAAACCGGAAGATTGTTACCTTCAATTTTTATAACCGCTATGTCTGACTCTGGGTCCGTCCCAACAAGTTTTGCCTTGCTTTCATCACCATTGTATAGCACAACTAAAATCTCATCTGCTTCCCCAACAACGTGGTGGTTGGTTAAAATGTAACCCTTTGCATCTATTATTGATCCAGAACCCATACCTTTTTGTCTAAATTCACGGTTTGGATGTTCGCGTTTTTTTGGTTTTTGATTGTTAGGGGGTTGTAGTTCAGGGAAAAAACGCCGAAAAAACTCATCGTTATATAGGTCTCTTGGATTATTAAAAGTGCTGCCATCGGGATTACGCATAATTTTTTCAACTTTGATGTGGACAACAGCTTTTTGAACATTTTGAACAAGAGCTGCACGTGTTTTAGAACCACGAATCATTTGCTCCAAATCATCTGAGGTCTCAGTTAAGGCAGTATTTACTCCAAAAAATCCAGTGATCAATATTAATGTTAAAATCTTGTAGATATTTTGCATATTTTTTTCAAAAGTTAATTTTTAAAAATATTTTTTTCATTGATATTATCATATCCTGCTTTAGAAGTATCTTCCATCGATTTTTTACAAACAAATTGTCTAAAAAATAAAAGAAGTGCTTTTTTTGCTGGACTTATACTGTTCTATGGCTAAATTAGTATTGTATTGTTGTACGGCAAAAATTAGGTTTTTATGTAAACTCGATACTTTTACTGGCAACCAGTTAATATAATTTGGAGACGAATAATGAGTGAAATACCAAAAGAAAACCTCTACACGCGTGACCACGAGTGGATAAGAATCGAGGGTGATAAAGGCGAAATCGGTATTACTGACCATGCTCAACAAGCATTAGGTGACATTGTTTTTGCAGAACTTCCTGAAATTGAAGATGAAATTGAAGCTGGAGATGAGTTCGGTTCGGTTGAGTCTGTAAAAGCTGTCTCTTCTCTTTTTATGCCTGTTAGCGGCCGTATCATAGCAGTTAATACTGAATTGAAAGATAGTCCTGAATTAATTAATGAGGAATGCTATGACGACGGATGGGTAATTCGCATACAGCTTTTAAATCCAGAGGATACCGCCGAATTGTTATCATCTTCAGATTATGAAGATTTTTTACTTGAAGAATAAACCTAAACTCTGCAAAAAATATCCTAACAGTAAATGAGGAAAAAGCATAAAAACATCTTATTTATCACCGCAGATCAGTGGCGTGGTGATTGTCTAGGATGTATTGGACATCCAATCTTGCAAACACCTAATTTGGATCAACTGGCCAGACAAGGGGTTCTATTTCGTAAGCACTATACTCAAACCGTTCCTTGCGGGCCATCCAGAGCTTCATTATACACAGGGCTATACGCCATGAATCACCGTTCAGTTAATAATGGTACCCCACTGAATAACCGATTTACGAACATTGCCAGAGAAGTGAGGAAATGTGGTTATGATCCAACACTATTTGGTTACACTGACACGTCTGCAGATCCACGTGAATTACATTACCAAGATCCGCTACTTACAACCTATGAAGGGATGATTCCCGGGATGAGCAGTGGAGTAACCCTAACAAATAACCAGCGTCCCTGGATTGCAAGTTTGAAAAACAAAGGGTATGATCATTCTCTAAATCAGCACTCGGTTTATGATTCTACTCCAAACTATCCTGGTGCAAAGGAGCGCGGAGCGACATTTGCTCCCCCAGTGTATTCTGATCAAGACAGTAATGTAGCTTTTTTGACAGATGAGTTGCTAAAGTGGTTAAGTGTTCGTGAAGACGAAAACTGGTTTGCCCATCTTTCATATCTGAGTCCTCACCCTCCCTGGATTGCTCCAGAAAA
>CAZOTX010000177.1:0-4043 GCA_964582835.1 uncultured Pseudomonadota bacterium
GGATGGAGCCTGTTGTAACGAGGCGTTCTGCGAAGTCAGTCATATTCCATGAAATAGTCAAAAATAATCAGCTGAAGAACTGAATGCTCAATTTGTAAGTCTTATTGGAGAGAATGGCGCTGAGATGCTCATAAGTGCTTTCAGAAGCAGGAGAAGCATATCAGTGCCAGAATTAGCTTATTATTTTCAAGTATCATTCGCAAGTAATACTTGTTTTGTAGCCAACTGTGAAATTATCCACGTTCCCAAGAGAGAATGAGCTGTTGTCTTTAGACCAAAACTTAAAAGAGGATAATTCACCTAGTCCAAGGTCGTTACCACTGACTCCACTGGCTTGGCTGGCATTATCATTCTCCGCGTCGGTAGTGGAATGTGAAGCAGTGAGTGATGACTTACCAGCAAGATCAACAAGAATTCTGTAACTGGTTCCTGAAAATGGTCCTATAACAGCACCATCTGAAAAGTTATTAGCATATTTTGCTCGAGTAGTATAAGTGCTAGAATAAAGTCCACCAGATTGGTTCTGTGATTCTTGGTTTGTTTCCCACGCTTTATTATTCCATGAATCATCACTTAGTGTAACGTTGTCTGAGGATGCATTGCCAACGGTGTAAGCATCTAAATGTACAGTTGTTCCATACGTATGGTTAGTTTGAACCCCAAAAAACCAAAATAAAAAGGTATAAGAGGCATTATCAATCTGATTATAAAAGAACATGTTACCCATATCTGCTACAGGTTCAGGGCCCCATGTCTTGTGTACTTCTGAGTTACGATAATCATAATTATTGTATGGTGTGCAACTTACATTATCGTCTTCTCCGCAGATGTCGGATCCATTATCAGTGTAGGCAGTTATGTTACCTAGAAATTTTGAACTATCTGTTGAACTACGCTGGTCTCCTGTCCAAATTGCCATTACATTACCTGATGTGCATGTTCCAGTGACAGTAAGATCATAAGTCTGAGTTAAGTTCCCACTTGCTGTTGTGACTGTAATTGTAATATTTTGATGCGTTGTAATATCAGAAGCTTTAGTAGGAGTCCATTCTACAAGTCCTGAAGAGGAGATTGACATATTATCAGGCTCATTACTCAGAGAATATGTGATCTCCCCTGAATAGGTACCTTTGGTAGTCAACTGGTACTGATAGGTCTGACCAAAAGCTACAGAAGCATTATCGGAAGCTGAACTGGAAATCGAGAAAGAAGTAGCAGTGACTAATTCATCCACTGAATCACTATCATCTTGACTGCAAGAGTAATTACCTAAACAAAATAATAAAATTAGAGTTATATATATAATTTTTTTCATATATATCAGTCTATTAATTATTTAAAAACACCTTAAGAACGTACCCCATTATGACTTGGACGAATTTACAATCTTTTTTGTTCGACTAAACAAGTGGGTGGGAAGGGTACATAACTTTTAATAGATGCATTAAGAAGTAGGAGGAGCATTTCAGAACCTGAGTTGGCTGGATGTACATTTGTAACTCCGAGCATATAAGATGCAAAACCCATCAATCCTAGTAAATATCAAATGAACGAAAAATTAATATATTAATTATCTTATATGATAAAGAACTGATTGTAGCACCTTGGGCTCATAACCAAGATACTTTAAAATCCATTCAAAATATTTTTTTTAAAATGAATTTTAATTAAGATCCTTCTATGACAAACAGAAAACGATCGGCGCCGCCATCAAGTTTTTTCAAAGCTTCTTGATAGTCCTCACTATTGTATGCACTCTTAGCTGCTTCAACACTTGCAAATTCCAATATGACAGCTCTCTCAGGCGGGATCCCTTCAATTTGGGTAATATTTGCACTTCTTGCCAGTGCTTTCTTCGCACCATTAGCCATCATGGCTGGGAGGGCATCTACTGCATATTTTTGAAGTTTCTCTTGATCGATAACTTTGTTGTAAATTCCTACAAGGTAAGCATTTGCCATATTGATTCTCCTTTCTGAATACTGAAAAATAAAATCATACTATTTTGTCGCAATCCATTCAAGTCATTCATTTCTCAATTTTTTTATGAAGCTTTTCGGGAATGACTTCCTCCTTAAAATCCTGCTACACTTAAAATCCTGCTACAAATGATATCGTCAATAATGATCCTATAGAGGTGTAAAAAATAATGGGTGCGATTACACTCACTGGAACCTTGTAATTCATAGCTAGCATGTATGACATAACTCCGCACGGGGCTGCCGCTACCATCAACGCAGATTTATGCTCCATAGGGAAATATCCAAAAATTAAGTAAAGGAAACACCATGCTAACAGTGGATGCAATATTAGTTTTGTAAAAGTCAAAAGGCCCACTAATTTGTTTAAGTCGTTCAACTTTTGGCTGCTAAGTATTACTCCTAATGAAAACAGTAAAGCTGGCGAAGCAGAACTTCCTAACTGATCAAGAAAAACTAGCACACCTTTGGAAAGTTCGATCTTGCTCAAACTGATACAAAAACCCAATGCAATTCCAATTAAAGGAGGATTGATCGCTATCTTTTTAAGTGTGTCAAAGATGGTTTCTCCTTTGTTAGTTAGGGAGTCCATTGCAATTATGGTAACACTAAATAGCAACAAGCCATCCATAGATATAATGGAAACAATTGTTGTTACATTGCCATCACCGAAAATTTCTTGTGCAATTGGAAGAACAAATAAAACATGATTGGTTAAAGCAATTGCCAATCCTATCAAAAGCGCCTCAATAGTAGATTTTTTAAACACTATTTTGGCTAAGATGAAACCTGCTGTATACATAACTATTTCTGAAAGAAGGTAACCTCCAAGCATTCTTAAATCAAAATTTTCTATTGGTGCTTTTGCAAGAAAGTGAATGCAAAGTGCCGGCACACTAACGATCATCACAAATTTGTTGATCGCAAATGCTGATCCATTATCAAAAAATTTTCTCTTTCCGAAAAAATATCCAAGAGCGCCGATTGCGAAAATTGGCATAACTGCTTCAAAAAGATAAGTCAGCATTTAGTGCTTTCCTTGTTAATTGGAGAAGTTACGTATTGTAAAAAGTTCATTTGTTCAATTCTGATGGTCCCAAAAAGAGAAAATGGAGGCTGCTAGTTTGCTTTATGAAGGGATTTTTTTGCGAACTAAACGAGCATTATTCTTGGGTAAAAATGGCTGTTTTTTCGTTTTGTATGACTATAGGAAGCTTGAGTAATTTTAAAAAGATGAGCAGGATTGAAAAGTCTTTTTATTGTATTAGTAGAACAAAAGTATAACATCAATCGGTTTGTTTTACAATAATTTATCTGTAAGTATGGTTTAGTTAGAATCATTAATAATAAGTTTATTTCAATCAGTAATAGGAGGCATATAGAACTAATAACCCGAAGATAGAAAGTAAAAACCTTCACCTCCCATCATTTTTATACTGTAGTATCAGATTATTCCAGTATCAGGGGAAAAATTATAATATTTTTGACTTCCAACAGTACTACTTCCAAATTATTAAAATCTATTTTTATCTCCTTTCCTAATTTTTTTATAAAAGCAAATTTCTCTCGAGAAAATATTTCAACTGTAGTATTAACTCTATGATTCTGCAGACAAAACATAAGATCCAAATCATTCTCACTAAGTAGTCTAATCACCAATCACAGTAAATTGAGGAGAAATTATCTATTATTTGACGAACCAATAAATTCCACGATAGTCTGTAATTTTTTAAAGTAATGAATTTAAAACTGAAACGATTAATTGAGTTTTATTAAAAATTTATTTTAAACAAATTAATTTTTAAATTTGATGTAATATATATTTACTAAAAAAAAAATTTAAATTGTATAGCCTTTATTTAAGATTTTAAATGGGGAAAAAGAATACAGATACATTTTTTACAAAAAAAATATTAAACCATATTAGGCCTTTACTTTGTGTTTGTATTTTTTTAGGAACTTTCTATTATTTTACATCGCCTATGCTCTGGCTGGAAGTCCAAAACCCACGAGAAGCAAGCTTACTTTGGACGGACGAGGGACTACATTTGAAGAGTATAGAAC
>CAZOTX010000178.1:0-4036 GCA_964582835.1 uncultured Pseudomonadota bacterium
TTAAGAGAACCCTTAGGACCTCAGTGATTGCAGAGAATGGTGAAATTATTGTTCTGGGTGGATTGATCAAGGAAAAAATTGCCAGTAATCAGGATAAGATTCCTGGATTTGGAGATCTACCATTGATTGGCTGGTTGTTTCGCAGCAAATTGGATCAATTTGAGAAAATCAATCTACTAATTTTTATTAGAGCAACTATCATTCGGACTCAAAAAGATTTGGAAAAAGTTAATCAAAGAGCCAGCACACGTTACAAGAAAACAAAAGAACTTGATAAAGTTTCTGATCAATTATTGGAAGATATGGGGCTTCCAGAGCTTTCTGACAAAACAGAAAATGTTAAAGAAGAATAATCCCCTATCTACACTCATGGATGAGTATTAAAACAATGGAACAAATTAAGAAAAGTATAGAAATACCAGCAATTTTTCCTAATCCGGGCAACCCTCTCGAAATTAAAATTCCTCTATTTGAAGGACCGCTGGATTTGTTACTGCATCTTATACGAAAAAAAGAAGTCTCAATTGAAGAAGTACGTCTCTCTGATTTGACTTCCTCATATCTGGAATATATTGAGATGATGCAGTCGATCAATCTCGATCTTGCTGGTGAGTTTTTAGAAATTGCCACATTGTTGATTTTAATCAAGTCGAGACATTTGCTACCGAAGTCTCTAGAGGATATTGAAGAGATCGAAGAAGATCCTGAAGAAGTTCTACGTCGCCGCTTACTGGAATATCAGCATTACAAGGATGCAGCATTTGAACTGAGCTCTCTTAATATACTGGGACGGGATGTTTTTAAGCGTCCGGAAAATGTTGAATTAGTGGCTGACAATGAGGAAGAGTCACCTGAATATGAAGACATCTCAGTTTCCGCTCTGATGGAAGCTTTCGAGCGTGTAATGAAGAGACTTCCAAAAATAACTAAATTTTTAATTGAAACAGAAAATGTACGTACAGAGGATCGCATTGAAGAACTGATTTCTTTTTTTGGGATACGTAATCATTGTCTCTTTGAAGAACTATTTGAAAAAAATAAATCTCTATCATGGTTTATTATTACATTCATGGCAATTCTGGAAATGGTTCGACTCCATCTTATCACCATAGTTCAGATTGACCTACTTGGGACAATTCATTGTACTACACATGATGATTTTGATCAAAATATCAATGATTGGTATCGTTTGCAAAATGATAATGAAAATGAGGAGGCAGCTCTGTTGAAAGCAAGCTAAGAAAAGTATTATTTTAGAGGGAAACTATGTTGGGGGGCTCTGTTTAATTAATCGATGAATGGCAAACATTCTTCAACGAACTTAAAACATAAAAGATAAGAAATTTCCTTTTTTACAATACATTCCCTTTCAAAGCAGATCATAGAAAATTATAAAACCTAAACAAACTGGTAAAAAATGTTCCAGATTCTACTGTTTAAAATGATTTTATTCGGGATAAATGTTTTATTTTTGCCTCCCTTTTTGTCTGCTAATCAATCATCTAATCTAAAAATCATTGGGATTGTCCTCTCTAAAACGTGTCCATTACCTGATGGTCCAGACATGGCAATTGACTCTCTTGAGTCCATTATTAAATCTGTTAATAATCCAGAATGTCCAAAACATGGTGATACCCAATTGGTTCAAACTGCAATCGCAAATCAGACTAATAAACCAATTAAAGTGGGAGTAGAAATAAAAGTTAAAGTGGATAGTCAGAAATTGAAAAAAAAGGGTTTACGCAAAGTCTATACAATTCAGGCAAACGACACAACACGGGTTCTACATGATATTGATTTGGGGAATCCAGGCCTTTATCAAATCTCTGTTAGGGTTTGGGATCCAAAATTCAAAAGCATTTTAATAAACACAACATTAGGGGATGAAAGATATTTTTTTGTAGCATCTCCTCAAGATGTTGAAGTTGCAAAAACTAAATTAGCATCAGGAGTGAGAGTTTCTGGTAAAAGTGTCATCTCTCCTTTGAGGTTTGATCCACCAGATTTGCGATGGGAATCTGTGCAGGTCCTTCCAAAGCACGCTCTTCGAGGTGAGAAACTTATTTTGCGCTTAAACTTAATGAATGCAGGAGGGGATATTGTTAGGGATATTTTAACTAAGGTTCAATATTTTAATATCAAACAACCAATGCGAAAGTCTGTAATAGCGATGCCTAGCGTACTTGTGATGGCACCGGGTGAAATAACTACTTTTGACTTGGAATACATTCTTCCTGGTGACCAATTGTTAGGCAAATATCAAATTATAGCGACTGTTGATCCAGATGATGTAATTGAAGAACTTAAGGAAAATAATAATATTGCAAAATCAAATGTAATTATCCTCAGTGATATTAAGCTCCTTTTACCAACAGATAAATTCACTTTTGAGGAAAATGGACTCTTTCTTTTTCAGTGGGACAGTCTCGCTTTCAGTGAATTCAAAATTCAGGTCGGTGTTGATGAAAAATTTGAAGACTCTGGATCATACTTTGATCTTCCGCAGGGGAACCGTTGGATTGCTGACAAAGAACTGGTCCCACTTGCAGGAGAACTTCCAGGAATGGCTATGGGATTGATGAAAGCAAAATCAAAAAATCAGCTTTACTGGCGTGTGATTGGACGTCAATCCAGTGGGAAACAGGCAATTTCTGGAATTAACAAATTTAGTATAACACCAAAAAGTTCTGATTCTTTTTAGGTGACATACATTTTTTCCACAATACACAAGTCTTGAACTAATGTTATTAAAGTTGTTTCTCGCCTTTACAATGATTCCAATAATTGAGCTTTATCTGCTTATAAAAATTGGATCTGCATTTGGTGCACTAACTTCAATTTCTCTCGTCATTATTACCGGTTTTCTAGGTGCATTTTTAGCTCGAATACAAGGATTACAAACCTTGTTTCGCATCCAGGAAAGTCTGCGTGAAGGAAAGGTGCCATCTGGAGAACTACTTGATGCTTTGTTAATCGGAGTAGCAGGAATTGTGTTACTAACTCCAGGTTTTTTAACTGACACAGTTGGCTTTATTCTTCTCGTTCCAATCAGCAGGAAAAAAATAAAATCTTGGCTAAGACGCAAGTTCGAAGCACGATATAATTCCAATCGACCGGAAGAAATAATTATAGAACAGTAGTTAATCTGTTCTATCCTCTGTTTTATTACTCAAATATATTTTTGTTTAAATCACAAATTATTAGCTGAATATCTTGCTCTTTAGCGTAGAACTGATACCCTTTCACCAATGGTTCGTGAAATTAAATATTTTACAAAAAATTTTTAAAAAATTTGGTGTCCCATGTCAGATTCGGTAAATCTTGAAGTCAATAGAAAAAATGTTAAACTCCCTCTGATAATCGGAAGCGAAGGTGAAATTGGAATTGATATAAGTAAATTACGTTCTGAAACAAAAGCAATAACTATTGACCCTGGCTTCGTCAACACCGGATCTTGTGAAAGTGGAATCACTTTCCTTGATGGCGAAAAGGGGGTTTTACGATACAGAGGTTATCCAATTGAAAAACTTGCAAAAAAATCAAATTTTCTTGAAGTAAGCTATTTATTGATTTACGGAGAATTACCAACAACTCAGCAACTGGATGATTTTGAATATAATGTTAAACAGCATACTCTACTCCACGAAGATGTCAGGCATATTTATCAAGCCTTTCCCAAGGACGCACACCCGATGGCGATTCTTTCAAGTATTGTCTGTGCACTTTCAACATTCTATCCAGATTTCAGTGCAACAGATAGTGATGCAGTAGATTTGGCAATCTGGCGTTTGATGGGCAAACTACCCACTATCGCTGCTTGGTCATACAAAAAAAATATTGGTCAGCCTTTTGTTTATCCAATTAACGACTTCTCTTATACTAAAAACTTTCTAAATATGTTGTTTGGTGTCCCAACAACAAATTATGAAGTTCCTGATGAATTCATTAGAGCCCTTAATGTCCTTTTTATTTTACACGCAGATCATGAACAGAATTGTTCAACCTCTACAGTTAGATTGGTTGGCAGTAGTGAAGC
>CAZOTX010000179.1:0-3997 GCA_964582835.1 uncultured Pseudomonadota bacterium
AAATAATGGGTATTCTACTTGGAGGTTGTCTAACTTTGAAAAATTTGTGTAGTCATCATTTACTTTGCTAATGCAGGCACCGCAAAGTGCTCCATTCAAGAACCCCTCTTGAGTCTCCTCAAATGATTATCTTTTGTCAGAGACTGTCCAATAAAACAGTTCTAAAATAAATAGTACACTAGTAATGTCACATTAAATCTTTGAAATCTTATTGCTATTTATTTTTGGGATTTTAAAAATTTTCACATTTTTAATTATTTCTGGGTTAGCTTTTTTTATCTCGACTAACGTTGTATGCGAAGTTGGTCCTTGGGCAAGCGAGGATGTTCCTACATCTTTTGTTAACACATTAGGATTCCCATGGCGATCTAAACCAATATTTTCATCAGGATCAAACCAAGCACCAGTTGATAACACAACCACTCCAGGCATAACATCATCTGTAATTTTCGCTCCAGCTAATAAAGAACCTCTATCATTGGTTAAATTAACAATGTCTCCTGATTTAATTTTTCTCTTTTCTGCATCAATAGGATTAATCAAAACTGGCTCTCTTCCACCTATCTTTTCACTTTGACTACTAATCGCGTTATCAAGTTGACTATGCAATCTATGAGTAGGTTGGTTCGAAATAAGATGTAATGGGTATTTATCTATTTTTCCAAGCCATTCATAAGGTTCTAACCACTGAGGATGAGAGTGACAATCACTTAAGTTGAAATTGGCTATAGTTGCTGAAGTAATTTCAATCTTTCCCGAAGGAGTTTTTAAAGGATTAGCAATCGGATTTTTACGAAAGTCTTTAAACATAATTTTTTTATTTTCAGAAGGAGGAACCTCAAAATATCCTTTTTCCCAAAATTCGGAAAAATCAGGCAATTTTATTTTATATTCTTTGCAAATTTTCGATGATTCACTCCAAATGAATTTTATCCAATCCATTTCATTTCTATTTTCGGTAAATAACTTTTCGAATCCTAGCTTATTAGCTAATCCGGAAAAAATTTCATAATCAGTTTTTGAATCTCCAACACTATCCATTGCTTTGTGATTAGCAACAATTGTTGGGTCCCGCGGATTTAGCATTATATCATTTCGTTCCAAAGCAGTATTAGCTGGAAAAACTATATCTGCGTGACGGGCTTGTGAATTCCACCATATTTCGTTGACAATTATTGTATCGGGCTTTTGCCAGGCTTTTACTAATCTGTTTAAATCTTGGTGATGATGAAAAGGGTTTCCGCCAGCCCAATAGATTAATTTAATTTCAGGATAACGTAATTTTTTCCCGTTGTAACTAAATTCACTTCCAGGATTTTCTACCATATCAGTTATCCGTGCAACGGGAATAAAATCTTTTATCTTGTTTTTTCCTTGAGGTAAACCTTTCCATGGAATTTTTGTAAATGAGTCTCCTGTACTATTAACGGAAGAATATCCAAATCCAAAACCGCCAGATGCAGTGCCTATATGACCCAGCATTGCTGCTAAAGTAATGCCCATCCACAAAGGTTGCTCACCTCTTGATGCTCTTTGCAGACTCCAAGACATTGACACGAGGGTTTTATTGGAAACAATTTTTTCTCCTAATTTTCTGATTAATTCAACTGGAATTCCAGTTATTCTTGATCCCCATTCAACTGTACATTCTTCATTATTTTCCTCCCCCATTACATAATTTGCGAAATCATCAAAACCAACTGTATACTTTTTAACAAAATCTTTTTTGTACAAGTTGTCTTTAATCATTATATTGGCAAGACTTAACATCAGAGCAGTATCAGTATTTGGTCTAATAGAGATTTGTTCTGCTTCTAAAAATTTTGGGGAGTCAGATTTTAATGGACTAATATTTATAAATTTTACTCCATTTTCTTTACATTTTTTTAATCCCAATTCTGTAATATGTTTCCCTACACCTCCAGCAGCAACTTGTGAATTTTTTAATGGCATCCCGCCAAACATAATTATTAACTCACATTCTTCTGAAAGAGCATTCCATGAGGTATGTTCATCTAAAGTGGAATATAAATCCAAACCAATAATGTGAGGTAAAAGTGTCTGAGCGGCGGCATAAGAATAACTCTGATAAGAAGAAGAAAAACCTCCAAATAAATTAAAAAAACGATTCAACTGACTTTTTGCATGATGGAATCTTCCTGCACTCGCCCATCCATATGAACCAGCAAAAATTGAGGAGTTACCAAACTTTTTCTTTACTCTTAACAATTCTGTGGATGCAAGGTTAAACGCCTCATCCCAACTAGTAGCAATAAATTCGTCCTTACCTCTTTTTCTATCACTTTTACCTTTTCTATCTAGCCATCCTCTTCTCACAAAAGGTTGTCGAATTCTTAATTCATCTATAGAAGCATCTGCCAGTCCCAAACCAAATTTGGTTGGCTTAGAATCTAATTCCCAACTATCTAGTTTGATTTTTTTTTCTTTATCTCGGGAAAACTTATATGTACCCCAATGAGTACTAACATGATTTGACATTTAAGATAACCTAATTACATTTGCAGCTTTTGATCAAATTTATACCAGAAAGTGATGTTTGAGAAGTTTAAAAATTGTGGCATATTTGGTCGAAAAAAATTGAATAACATCAATTAGCCAAATAATAGTTCAAGCATGAAAATTGGAGTTTTAACCTTCAGTACAAGTTTTTTAGTTTAAATTTCTGTTCTAACTTCAATGCTGCAATTGCTGAAGGAATCGACACTAATAAGAAGAATACACCAACAAGAGTCATTGGCTCTAAATATTTATAATGACTGTTACTGTATTGATCCGCAGCTCTGAACAATTCAACGACGGTTATTGCTGCTAGAAGAGGAGTCTCCTTAAACATCGTTATTAGATAATTTGCAAGTGGGGGAACCATCGGTGGTATAGCCTGAGGTAATATAATGTTTTTCCAAGTCTGTACCTTGTTATAATTAAGTGACTTTGCCGCTTCCCATTGAGATTTTGGAACATTTTCAATTCCAGCCCTAAATACTTCTGAAGTATAAGTACTAAAATGAACTCCTAAACCAACAACACCTGCAAAAAATGGAGTTAAAAATATCCCAAGATCTGGCAAGACATAAAATAAGAAATACAGTTGGACAAGTATTGGAGTCCTTCTAATAAATTCTGAAATCCAATAGATTGATACTCCTAGTATTTTACTTTTTGACATTCTGATTATGGCTATTATTAGACCTAATATGTATGCAAGAAACGCCGCAACAAAAGTTGCCTGTATTGTTACAATCAATCCTCTGGCTAACTGAGGTAAAACATCAAATGCTACTTCCCAACTCCAATCCATCTTTAATTTTGTCCTGCTAGCATTGTATTCCTTCCCTTAGCAAATTTTTTTTCAAATATTGCTGGTATTTTTAATAAAACAGTAGCAATGATAAAATAAATAATCAGAATAACTAAAAAAGGCTCTAACGTGAGGGCAGTTTGCACTCTAATAATTTGAGCCATATAAGTTAAGTCTGAAATTGTTATTAGCGAAGCAACTGCGGTTAATTTTAAAAGCTCAATTAACAAATTACTAAATGTAGGAATCATTATTGGTATTGCTTGTGGTATAATTACATATCTAAATCTTTTATAAGTGTTATAATTTAATGCCAAAGCTGCCTCATGTTGTTCTTTACCTATTGCTAATACTGCTCCCCTTACAACCTCAGATCCATAACTACCTAAATTAAATCCACAGGCAATAATTCCTGAAGTCAATGCATCAAAATATATCCCCAATAAAGGCAAAACATAAAAAATAAAAAACATCTGAACTATTGCAGAACTTCCTCTAAAAAATTCTAGATAGACAGTTGCAATAATTCTAACAGACAAAAATTTAGAAATTCTTGCTAGTCCAACAACAAAAGAAATAACCAATGCCAAAATAGCGCTCATAACTGTTAATTGTACTGTAGTTATAGTGCCAGTAATGAGTATTGGATAATATTCAAGTATTTCAATCATGGGAAGG
>CAZOTX010000180.1:0-3993 GCA_964582835.1 uncultured Pseudomonadota bacterium
ATTTCAGATTTAGATCAGTCTGATTTGGAAAAGGAAGTGAAAATTGTCGCAGAACCTGGAGATGCTTTAATTCATCATGGAAATACCATTCACAGTGCAAGTCCTAACGGGACCAAAGATCGTCATCGACGTGGCTTTGCCATGGTTTTCAAAGGAGCCAGTGCCCAAAGAGACCATGAAAAATTTGAGGCATATCATGAAAGTTCCAAACTCCAACAGTCTTCCTTTGGAATTGAAGTGAACCCATAAAAAGATTCATGCAACCCCTCAACAATTCAATGTTTTCAACTCAACCAGAACCTGATGCGACAGTTCAATCACTTTTTGATTTAACAGGAAGAGTGGCTTTGATTACAGGAGCCTGCGGACATCTTGGCAAGGCTTTATCTTTTGCATTGGCTGAAGCTGGAGCAACAGTTGTGGTGAGTAGTCGGCAAAGAGAAAAAGCCGAACAATTAGCGGATCAATTAACAGGACTTGATAAAAGTAAACATTTAGGCATTGCGCTGGATCACATGGATGAATCGTCTCTTGAATCAGGATTTAATGAACTTTTAGAAAAGACCGGTGCCCTGGACATCCTGGTGAACAATGGGCATTTTCCTCTGGCAAAAGATTTAACCGAGGTTACTGGCTTTGAGTTTCATCAACAACTCGGCAATGCAAGTGCTTATTTTTTACTGGCACGATGCTTGAGGGATTGGGCAGTTGAACAGAAAAAGCGTGCAAGCATCATCATGTTGGGATCCATGTATGGAGTAGTTGGATCCTACCCGGAAACTTATGAAGGCGTTTCTCCTGCAAGCCCTGTTGCTTATCATGCTTTGAAAGGAGGAATCATTCATATGACCCGTCACCTGGCAGTCTATTGGGCAAAAAGCGGGATCCGAGTGAACTGTTTGAGTCCAGGCCCTTTTCCAGGGCCTCAAGCCCCACCAGAGATGGTAGAACGGCTTTGTGAAAAAAGCCCGATGGCCAGAATGGGCATCCCATCAGAACTGAAAGGAGCTCTGGTCTTCCTAGCGAGTGATGCAAGCAGTTACATGACAGGCCAGAACCTGATCATCGACGGTGGTTGGACTGCCTGGTAACGATTTCAAGAAATGATATGTGTGCACTTGAAGACAGCTTGAACGATTCAAAATCAGGAGAAGAATCGGTTTTTCTAAAAATCGATCGTTCTCTTTCAGATGTGCGTGAAGAGGACCAAAAACTTTTTCATGAACAAATTTCATCCTTTGTTCCGGATGAAATTTTTGATGCACATGCCCATTGGTACGATCCAGCGCATCTTCAAAAAACGATATTTGAAAACAAACATAAAAAAGTTGGCTTCAACACAATGAAGTCGAGTCTCGACCTCTGGATGGGGCCAAGAAACCATGACGGTCTTTTTTTCCCTTTTCCAATTGAGTCACTGGACTGTCATAAAGCGAATGTTTTTTTGAGGGATGAACTCAACGAACGAACTTCATCGAGAGGGTTGATGATGATTCGGCCTGACGATGATCCTGATGAAGTGGATAGACAAATAAAACGAGAACATTTTTCAGGATTCAAGGTTTATCATGTTTTTGCTCAAAGAAAAGAAACCTTTGAAGCGAATCAAGAGGAATTTCTCCCTGAGTGGGCTTGGGAAATAGCAAACAAAAAAGGATTGTGGATCACGATGCACATCGTCAAGAAAACGGGATTGAGTGATCCGTCCAATTGGAAATACATTAGAGAACATTGTTTAAGGTATCCCGATGCACACCTAGTGCTGGCACATGCTGCAAGAGGTTTTAATAGCAGTCACACACAACATGCCATAGACAAGATTAAGGATCTGGACAATGTTTATTTTGATACATCAGCAGTCTGTGAGCCTGCTGCATTGGAATCCATCCTTAGAGCGACAGGAACCACTCGCATGATGTATGGAAGTGATTTCCCAGTCTCTCAAATGCGCGGGAAAGCCACTTCAATCGGGAATGGATTCATGTGGTTTTACGACCACAATACAAACTGGAATGGTTGGAAACATGGATCTCCAACCTTAGTTGGCTTGGAATCCCTTTTGGCCCTCAAGCAAGCCTTTAGGACACTTTGCTTGAATGATTCAGACATTGAGAGAATTTTTTCGATCAATGCTAAGCAATTGCTGGGACTATCCCCAACTTCCACACGATCAAAAGTCTTAGAACAATACCAAGACGCTAAGAAAATCATTCCTGGAGGAACCCAGCTTTTCAGTAAAAGACCTGAAATGCTTGCTCCTAATGAATGGCCTGCTTATGCAGAACAAGCAAAGGGCTGTGAAATTTTCGATACCTCAGGAAATCGTTATGTTGATATGTCTTTCAACGGCATCCTTGCTTGCATCCTCGGTTACTCCGATCCAGACGTTAACGATGCCGTGATCCGAAGGGTAAACATGGGTTCGATGTCGACCCTTTCCTCCTATGATGAGGTCAAGCTTGCAGAACTTCTTCTTGAAATACACCCCTGGGCCGAAATGGCACGCTTTACCAGGACCGGAGGAGAATCAACATCAGTTGCCGTAAGAATTGCCAGAGCAGCAACAGGAAGAGACAAAGTTGCCGTTTGTGGCTATCACGGTTGGCAGGATTGGTATTTAGCGGCAAATCTTGGTGAAAAGGGTACTGCTGGTCTCGAAGGTCATCTTCTCCCAGGGCTTGAACCCAATGGTGTCCCCAAAGGGTTGGGAAATACCATCATTACCTTTCGATATAACGATTTTAAAGCCATTGAAAAGATAATTAATACCCAAGGCCCAGATCTCGCTGCAGTTGTAATGGAACCCACTAGAACTGATGATCCTGAACCAGGCTTTCTGGAAGGCATCAGAGATTTGACACAAAAAAATGGCATCAAACTGATTTTTGATGAAATTTCCATCGGATGGAGGCTCTGTCTCGGTGGTGCTCATAAGCTATATGAAGTGAATCCTGATATGGCCGTTTTTGCAAAAACGATCAGTAACGGGTTTCCCATGGGTGCTGTTATAGGAACCTCATCAACCATGGAAGCAGCACAAAAATCATTTATATCAAGTGCATATTGGACCGAAAGTGTTGGACCTGCTGCAAGTGTGGCATGCATAGAAAAAATGAAAAACCATGATATTCCTGCTCAATTAAATAAGATCGGAAAGTATTTTCAACTAAGTTGGAAAGAAATTGGAAACAGATACAATTTACCTGTTTTCTCGAAAGGAAGACCAGAATTAGTTCAAATCGGCTTCAATCATCCTGAAGCAAATTCTCTGATGACCCTCTTTACAACACGGATGCTGGATGAAGGTTTTTTAGCAACTTCAGGATTCAATCCCACTTGGGCTCATCAAACCAGGCATGTGGATGATTATTTTCTCAAAGCTGAATCTGTATTTAAAGAACTATCGGAATCTTTAGAAAAAAAGGATGTTAATCAAAGAATAAATAATCGTCCAAAACATACTGGATTTTCCAGGTTGGTAAATTAGATCTTTTATATAATGATAGAAATGGCTTCTGTAGAAAAAAAATACTTTGATATGTTTGGTTTTTTAATCATTAGAAATGTATTATCAAAATCAGAGTTGAAGGCCATAGAAGAAGAATATCAATTAGGTTTTCAAAAAACCTTAGAACATCATAGTGATGGTTATGGAATGCGGAAACAATTCAATTGGTCGAATTTAAATGAAAAGTGTCCAAATCTCTGTAATTTACCCTCTCATCCAATAATCTTAAAAACCATAAAAAAATTATTAGGAGAAAAAACATTCCCATTTTTATGCAACAGCAATAATTTTAACGGCCCCGCAACTGAATGGCATACAGATCAGACTCAGGATATCGATTGTTGTGCTGTCAAAGTCGCATTTTATCTGGATGAACTGGATCAGCATAATGGTGCACTTAGGTTTCTTCCCTGTTCTCATAGAGAACCTTTGAATAGTGAATTATGGGATTTTGGCCTTCATGGGTCAAACAAAGGAAGCCTTGA
>CAZOTX010000181.1:0-3972 GCA_964582835.1 uncultured Pseudomonadota bacterium
ACTTATGTTGAAATACTCAAAATACCATCCATTCTATTTAAAGAGTTTGTCAATCGTAACAAGCTTTTAGATCAGATAAAAAAAACACAGAATATAATCGAGTTCTTGCAACAGACCCGGTTATTCGGCGAATCAATTTCTTCTCCCATACAAAGCCAGATTGCACAAAAAATGATCCTAAAAAATTTCAAGAAAGGATCCCCTATAACATGCAAAGGACTTATGCTGCTCAAAGAAGGGAAAGTGGAATTAACTGCTAGTGTAAAGGGAACGCAAAAAAGGAAACATATTTTATCAAAAGAAGGTGATTTTTGGAGTTATCAACAAATGGAATCAAAAAAGACTTCAAGCACAGAAGCGATAGCTCTTTGTCCAACACTAATCTACAACATCACTGATGCCGACATCTTGAAAAATATTCCGATTGTTCGATGGAAATTATTGGAACAAGAACAAAAACGTTTTTAACAAATTTTATCAAAAAATTTTTACAAACTCACAATCGATTCTATGCATCTACAGTTTTGTTGGTCCAGCCCTTTTGAGAAAATTTCAAGAAACATCCGATTTACTTTTTCTTTGTTACTCGCAAGAATTTTTCCAATTGAATCAGACTTAATTGTTCCACTTTTCATTCCAGTTGCCATATTAACCACTAATCCAACGGAAGCATAGCAAAATCCTAGTTCTTTCGCCAAAACCACTTCAGGAACACTTGTCATTCCCACGACGTCAGCCCCCCATTCCCTCATCATATTAATTTCAGCCTCAGTTTCAAAACGCGGTCCTTCGGTGCAGATATAAACAGCATCACCTTTAAACCGAAAATCATTTTTCCTTGCAGTTTCTAAAAGATTCTTCCTGAGATAGGTGCAATACGGATCATCCATATTAACGTGCTTTGTTCCTTCAAATCCACCCTCAAAAAATGTAAGTGGTCTGTGTTTAGTCATATCAATGAAATCAGAGAGAATAACCAGTGAGCCCGTTGGAAAATCTCTATTTAATGAGCCGACTGCAGCAGTAGCAAATATATGTTTAACACCAAGCTTATGCAATGCTTTCAAATTTGCTCTATAATTGATGAGATGCGGGGGGGTAACATGATCTTTTCCATGTCGAGCGAGGAAAACTATAGAGTTTTTTTCAAATTCAGTAATATCAACTTCAACCTCTCCAAATTCCGTTTTCACAGTTTTCTGGAATGAAGAGACACCAGTATCATAAACTCCAGTACCACCTATAATGGCATATTGGTATGGTTTCATGAAATTTTTTATGGCTGGCAGTTTGTTAGAACTAAATATTTGCCAGAATAATACTAACCCAGAAAATCCGAGTCATTCATTTCCATCCACTCAAACATTTCTCCACTTAGCCAAATATCACTTTCTAAAATTGGCTCGCCGATAACACGCTCGTAGCGGCTTACTAAAAAACGGGCCATTGCCTCGTTGCTTTGCTCACTTGTGACACTCATTTTTTCTCCTGAAGTTTATAGTATACTAAACTATAAACTTATTCCATGGGTTAATATTCAAATAAAAAACTCTGTTGGCAGAACTCCTATCCCAAAAAATCTGAGTCTTGTGTTTCAATCAACTCTAACGTATCCTCTGTCAGCCAGATATCACTTCCTAAAATTGGTTCACCGACAACCCGCTCATAGCGACGTATTGAACCTCCCCGATCAAGAAATCGAGTCATTGCTGTATTGATTTGATCTCGTGTAATACTCATTTTATAATCTCATAAATAATTGATATAATTGTAATAAATTTATTTTCTTATAAAAATTTTTGGTTGATATATATAAAATTGCAATATACAGACCAGAAAATTATATTTTTTAAGAGGAAATTGATTCATCTCATAATCTACTCAAGATAACACCTACTACAACCATTACAGCAGAAAAAACATGCTTTACTGTAGTTTCCTCTTTTAGAACCCAAATACTCATCTGAGCCGCAATTACAACGCTGATTCCCCTTATTGCAGACAAAAGAGCAGTCGATGCATGCTGCATATCCCAGACAATAATCCAATATGCTGAAAAAGACATTAGTCCGCCGGGAACAGCAAATTTACAATTTTCATGGATAGAAGTAAAAACCTCACCTTTTCTTAGAATCAACGTTATTCCAATTAAAGGTAAACACTCTAACTCCATCAACCATAGTACGTAAGAAGCAATATTACCCGAAATTCGCACTCCCAATCCATATACGAAAGTCTATGATGCAATGAAACTTCCCGTGGTCAATGCATAAAAAATTGGACGAAGTCTATACTTTATCGACATTTTTCCAAGAAACATGAGACAGAAAATGCCCAGAGAAATTAATAATACTGTAGTAACCATTTGCATAGTAAGCTTTTCTTCAATCCAAAACACAGTGACAAATCCTAACAGTCTCTCTCGCAATGGGATAAACCTGACCTAAATTACCGTGTACATAGGATTTGACTAAAAATAGATGATAACTTAAATGCAGAATCACTGATGAAAAAATTTATGGCCAGCATTCAATGTAGCGAAATGGTAGAAACGGTACTGCCAACATTCCAATCACTCCACTGACAAGATGGATGGTTGCCATAGTCATTAAATGATCTCAGCTTTGTTTTAAAAATAAATTCCAGCATACATGCATGGGAGCAGAAAAAAGGACCATTGCTAAAACAAATATTTTCATAATTAAAAAATAAAATTATCTTTCTAAAATTTTAGATGAAACACTATTTAACGGCATGCTGATTGTATTACCCTTCTTGATTGCATAACAAATTTTGTTAATTAGCATTTAAAATTTACATATAAAATCAATGAGAACATTTTTGGACAAATTACACGATCTTAAACTAAACGAGGTAGCAGAACGAAAAAAAAAAATATCTGAAAAAAACTTACTCATAAAACTAGAAACACTAGGACCAGCAGCAGATTTTCGAACTCGGCTGCTGAGGGAGGAATTTGAACCAATATCATTGATTGCCGAAGTAAAATCAAGGGCCCCCGGACGCAAAAATGTCGAGTCTCTAGATGCGGGAACGGTAGTATGTGATTTTGAAAATGGTGGCGCAAAAGCTATTTCAGTACTAACTGATGAAATTTGGTTTGGAGGCTCTCTAGAAACACTTGAAAAAGTAAGTGAAGCAACATCTTTGCCTTTGCTCCACAAAGAGTTTATAGTAAGCTCTTACCAACTACTGGAAGGGAGAATCCGTGGTGCGAGTGCAGCTTTAATATTGGCTTATTACTTTCAGGAAAGGGAGTTACGACAAATTATAGACGAATCAAAAAATTATGGGCTAGAAGCGGTAATTGAGTGCTCTCTGGAAGAGGAATTACCTAGGGCACTTGCAGTTAATCCAGACATTTTAATGATAAACAATCGAGCCATTGCTGCAATTCCTGAAGAACCTATTGAAACATATGATATTGGCAGTATTGACGTGATCTCTCAATGGTGGGAAAGAAATCCTAATTTAAGGTCTTGGAAAGAACAAAAAGATAAACTTTTGATCAGCGCAAGTTGTGTAAATTCTGTAGTAGATATCCAAAGTTTACTTAAAATACCATGCGATGCAGCTCTAATTGGGAATGCCGCTATGGTGGCGTCTGATCGTGTAGAATTTTTACGATCTCTTTGTAAAACTTAAATAATGTATCATACCAAAAAATAACTCCATGGAAACAACAAATAATTCAAAATTAAGTATTTTGGTAGTGGATGATGAAGAAAATATCCGTATGGTACTCCGCCAATCTTTAGAAAAGGAGGGCTATCACATCAGTACCGCCAATAGTGCAGAGGAAGCACTGAACACTTTGCAACGCAGTTTCTTTCATGTCGTTATAACAGATATTAAAATGGGAGAGATGAACGGGGTGGATTTATTACTTCAAATCAAAGAAATAAATTCATTGATGCAGATTTATATGATGACATCACACAGCACATTACC
>CAZOTX010000182.1:0-3958 GCA_964582835.1 uncultured Pseudomonadota bacterium
TTACTTTTCTGGAACAAAAGTACGTGTTAAAAACGTTGAACGTCTTGGCGAGGATATAGATACTTCAGAAATATCCTTTACAGATTATCCTTCTGATCATAGGGCCGTTCTGGCTACATTTGAGCTTACACAGCCATAAATTTTTATGTTGAGAATGATATTTTTTAAAATTTTAAGATTTGTTTATAAGTACTCGCTGGATGAAATTAGCGCCTTGCCCAAGTGCCGTTATGGCATCATCCAACATACGGCTGTAATGTAAAAATCCATGCATTACCCCTTTATGCAAATGCATTTCACATGAAACTCCAGATTGCTTTAATAAATACTCAAGTGCCATACTGTCGTCACGTAATGGATCCAACTCTGAAACAATCAAACATGTAGAAGGAAGTCCATGTAAATCAGCACGCAATAAATCCACACGTGAATCATTTAAATCTTCCTGAGAACGCAAATACGAATCCCTATAAAAAGCCCGTTCTTCTTCACCCATACCATCTCCCATCCCTCCGAACAAGCGGGAAGAACATGAGTCCCGCAAACCAAACCAGCCATAAATCAACAACAATCCGGATAAAAAAAATTTCATATTCAGGGCAGCTCCTATACTGATACTGGCCCCAGCAGAGTCTCCTCCAATTACGACTCTTCTCGTATCGATTTGAAAAGCAAGTGAATTTTTTTCAAAATCACGATTTTTCAGCCATTCTAATATCGACAGTGTTTCTTTAAGAGCAACTGGGAACTTTTGTTCTGGAGATAAAGAGTATTCCACACCAATCACAGCACAGCCAGAGCGAAATGATAATTCACGCATAATCCTGTCATGAGTATCAATGCTACCTACCACGAAACCACCTCCATGCAAATAAACCATTAGAGGTAAGGTATTTTCTGGATTCGGATGATAGATTCGTATTGGGATTTGACCCACCGGACCTTTAACCCCTATTTCTATGACAGTGGAAATTTTTGGACCGCCTGTATTCCAGAATATCCGTTCCTGAGCATATAGTTTCCGAACAAGATGTAAAGGAGTTTCTGAAACAGAATGAGGAGGTATTAATGTCGAACTCTTTTTCAAAACTGCCTGCATTTGCGGATTTATTGAAGGCATAAGAAAAATTGGGAACAAATGTTTTCAATCAGAGATTTTAAGTATTTATAAAATTGTCGCTTAAAATTCCGTTACAATTATTAATGTATAAAGTGCAGACTACTTGTTCGTTTGTGACATGACATGGTAAAAAAATCTTAAAGACTCTCAAAATATTAAACAATAAAGGGAAAGGGTAAGATCAAGCATACAAGGTACTGCTAAAAAGTTTCATTTAGTAATTTTTATCCATATTGCTTGAAAATACGGCTGTTGTAAAGTCATTAAGATTCCCAGAGTCGCAATGGGATTTTTTTCAAAAAAAGAATTTTTAGAATCGTTCTTAAAAAACTGATTACCATGTAGTAATTCACATAACTGAATCTAGTTTACTAAATTAAAAACAATCTACTCCTCAACAAAAATATAATTTTCCAACAACGTCCTTTGAAAATTTAAAGCATTGCTAAGAAATAACTGCTATTATTGTTTCAAAAAATTAGAAAGTCAAAAATATTATGTTGCATAAAAAGAAATTCCCTTAATTATAAAAAGTTAAACTATGCGTCCTGAACTCTTAATTTCATCCAGAACACGATCTACTCCTTTTAGTAGTCGCGTTGAAGCGTGTGGTGTAACAGCCTACACAGTATACAATCACATGCTTTTGCCATCGATCTTCCGCAGCTTAGAAGAAGATTACTGGCACTTGTGTGAAGCCGTGCAAGTATGGGATGTTTCTTGCCAAAGACAAGTTGAAATTTCTGGGCCAGACTCACAAAAACTTGTCCAACTAATGACTCCACGTGACTTGTCCAAAGCCGAACTT
The DNA here is from genome assembly GCA_964582835.1 of uncultured Pseudomonadota bacterium. GTDB lineage: Bacteria > SAR324 > SAR324 > SAR324 > NAC60-12 > Arctic96AD-7. The sequence continues at coordinate 1,929 of CAZOTX010000182.1, forward strand.
GGACAATGTTTTTATGCTCCTCTCTGTGACGAAACAGGAGGAATGATAAATGATCCAATTCTCATAAAGCACAGCAACAACAATTGGTGGCTTTCAATCGCCGATTCTGATGTTATACTTTGGGCCAAAGGTCTAGCAACTGGATTTGGGTTAAACACAAAAATTACAGAACCGAACGTTTGGCCATTGGCAATCCAAGGCCCCAAAGCCGAAGAATTGCTTTTAAGAGTCTTTGGGAAAGACATCAGCAATATTAGATTTTTCCGTAGCAAAAGGCTAAACTACGAGGGAACAAAAATGTTAGTGGCAAGATCGGGGTGGAGTAAAAAAGGTGGATTTGAAATTTATGTAAATAATGCTGAACTTGGTGGACAACTTTGGGACGAGCTTTTCAAAAAGGGTAAAGATTTAAATGTTGGACCAGGATGTCCAAATTTAATTGAAAGGATAGAAAGCGGGTTACTGTCTTTTGGAGGCGACATGGATTATTATACCTCACCATTTGAATGCGGACTCAGTAAGTATGTTAACTTGGGAGCAAACATAGAAAGCCTGAGCATTGAGACATTAAAAATTCGAAAGTCAAAAACTAAACTAATAGGCCTTGTAATTGATAAAAAGATTAGCCTCAAAGACATGCTAGTATTCACCGGCAACAGAGTACTTGGAGAAATAACATCAAATGTTTGGTCTCCCAGATATTCAGTTCATTTAGCGTTTGCAAAATGTAACGTAAATTTGTTAGAGGATAGACAAGAAAAGTTTGTAAAGACCTATTCTGGTGAAGAAGTTGTTAAAATCACAAATTTGCCATTTGATTTTCCATCTCTTGGATTGAAACCAATTAGATGAAGTACATTCCAGTGAACATTAATTTGCCAAAGAGTTGTATACCTTTGGTCCATGACAGCGAGATTGTTTTATGAAAGAAGCATACGAGGCACTTTCCAAAAATCCTGCCAACTACGTACCTTTGACACCAATCACTTTTTTGCACCGTACTGCAGATATTTTCGGTAAAAGAGAAGCAATTATTTACGAAAATAGAAGTTATAGCTGGAGCAATTGTCAGGAAAGGTGTTTGAGAATGGCATCCAGTCTTATTAAACTTGGAATCTCTAAGGGAGACACTGTTGCCGTATTGGCTTTCAATACCCCCGAAATGATTGAAGCTCACTTTTCTATTCCTATGACTGGAGCAGTTCTCAATACTATCAATACCAGACTCGACTATGAGACTGTATCCTATATCCTAAATTTTGGACAGGTAAAAGCTCTGATTGTGGACCGAGAACTATTGCCTATAGCTCAAAAAGCATTTCAAAATACGAAAACAAAGCCTTTCGTAATAATGATTGATGATAAAGCGGCAGAGCTTAAACCGCCTGTTGAACTCGATGTTTTAAATTATGAAGAACTGATAAACTCTGGAGATCCAGGTTTTGCTTACCCTTCTATAAAAGACGAATGGCAGGCACTTTCACTAAATTATACTTCCGGAACTACTGGTCGTCCAAAAGGGGTTGTTTACCACCATCGCGGTTCATACCTGATGAGTATGGGGACTGTGGCTGGCTGGGCACTTCCAAATCATCCTCGTTATCTTTACTGTGTACCAATGTTTCACTGTAATGGTTGGGGACACGTTTGGACCATGACGTTGCTTGCAGCTACAATTGTTTGCATGCGCTCTTTCAACCCCAAATTACTCTTTGAACTACTTGAACGTCACAAAATAACACACTTTGGTGGAGCTCCAGTTATATTAAATATGTTGGCCAATGCACCAACTGAGCAGCAAATATTGTTTGAGCATACCATTAAAGTCATGACTGCCGGTGCTCCACCGCCAGCAAAAGTTCTGGAAAGTATGACTAAGTTCGGATTTGACGTAATGCACGTCTACGGTTTAACTGAAACTTATGGACATATTCTACAGTCTGCACCTCAGGAAGAATGGAAGGAGAAAAGTAAAGCTCGCCAAGCTGAGCTCCTTTCACGTCAAGGAGTTCGCTTCCCAATGATGGAAG
>CAZOTX010000183.1:0-3948 GCA_964582835.1 uncultured Pseudomonadota bacterium
CTGATGGAGAAAAGTATGTAGGAGAATTTTTGCATGGGAAAGAACATGGTCAAGGAACATACTATTTCTCAAATGGCAACAAATATATCGGAGAATTTATTAATGGAGAAAAAAATGGTCAAGGAACATACTATTTCTCAAATGGCAACAAATATGTCGGGGAATACAAGGATGGGAAACAAAATGGTCAGGGAACATTAACTTATCACAGTGGTAGTATGTATGTTGGGAAATTCAAGGACGGCAAAAAACACGGTCAAGGAAAATACACTAGGTCTGATGGAGAGAAGTATGCTGGAGAATTTAAAGATGATAAACAACATGGTCGTGGGGAATACACTTGGTCTGATGGAGAGAAGTATGTTGGGGAATACAAGAATGGCAAACCTGATGGTCAAGGTATATATATTTGGTCTGATGGAAGAAAATATGTCGGACAATACAAGGATGGAAAACAACATGGTCAAGGAACATACATAGAATCAAATGGAAGGAAATATGTTGGCGAATGGAAGTCTGGCGAAAAAAATGGTAAAGGTAAATTTACTTGGCCAAATGGAAGGGAGTATTTAGGTGAATTCAAGGATGATAGAATAAACGGTCATGGTACAGAAACTTTACCTAATGGGAGGAAATATGCCGGGAAATGGAAGAATGGATTCCCAAATGGTCAAGGGACAGAAACTTTCCCCGATGGAGCAAAGTATGTTGGGGAATACAAGGATGGCAATCGACATGGTCAAGGAACATACAATAATCCTGATTTAGGAAGTTTTAAAGGAAAATTCAAGGAGAATGTCCCTTGGGAAGGAAAAGTATTCGACAAATTTGGAAACATCACAGGAAAATTTGTGAATGGAAAGAAACAGGATTAAAAAGTCAGTTGGGAAACGATTTGTACGGTTTTGACTTAAAGAAAAAACCACAACACACACGTGGGAAAAACTTTTTATGCCCTAGAGTGACCCAAACAAATTTTTAAACACTCAGCACTACTCTACAACCTTTCTCAATTCTCGATAATCTAACTTTAACACCAAAACACAAAAGTCTTGAAAAATATTGGATAAGGTCTAGCATGTTGAATTAGTGTAATCCTATATTTTTAGTCTAACAAATAACTAAATGAAATAATTAAGAAAAGGAGTTCATATGTCTGATGAAAAAATAAAAGGCGGTTGTTTTTGCGGTGCTGTGGAATTTGAAGTAAAAGGAGAACCCACTTTAATGTTATATTGTCATTGTAAAGACTGCCAGGCGTGGAGCGCAGGTCCTATAAACTCAGCAAGTTTATGGAATCCAGATCTATTGGAGTATACTAGGGGCCAAGAAAATATTGGAACCTATAACAAGACGGAGGATAGTTACAGAAAATTCTGTAAAAAATGTGGCGGTCATCTAATGACTGATCACCCAGGCTTTAAGCTCATAGATATTTATGCTGTGTTATTGAAAGGTTTTTCATACAAACCAACCATGCATATAAACTATGAGAGTAAAACTGTTTCGGTTAAAGATGGTTTGCCCAAATTCAAGGATATGCCCGAAGATTTAGGAGGATCTGGAACTATTTTGCCTGATTGAATTGTTCCGTTTTACCAAGGCAATTTATCACTATGTTACAATTATAGTGATGTTCGAGTATTTGATTTAATATATATAAAATCATAGTATTGATGAAGTGACAACAATTCATGATAGTAAATTTAATGTGAGGGAAAAAAATGATCACTGTAATTGTTAAATTTAAAATTTTAAATGAGTTTGATGCAGATATATTAAAAAAAAATCATTGAAACATCTACATTATATCAAGATGTTACTGGTCTTAGAAGAAAGAATTAAATCGCTGATATTGAGAAAAATACTGCTGGTGGAGTATATACTTTTGATAGTATGCAGGATGCTTGCGAAAGGTTGGAAGAGAAAATAATTCTTAAGGGATTTTGGTAAGGACGAAGAAAAATTTTGTTTGGATGAGACTTAAAAACCTACCTCATTAACTTCTTTGAGTAACTAACTCGAATGATTCACTTGCACAAAACATTCAAAACAATATTTTTAAAGAGCTGGCTGATTATCCATTTCACGGTGACTTTGTCTTAATATTCTAACTTCACAAAATTGTGCCCCAGTACTTTTATTTATTCACATTTACTTGTTTTGTACCTAATCTCTTTCCACCACGCACATTGCAAATCTGATGGATTGCTGAAAGTTGAGGAATTTTTTGCCCAAGATCCATATTGACCAGTATTACCCCTATTGGCGGGACTTGAAGTACATCCAATGACAACTAATACTAGAATTATTAGTAAATAACTTAATAACATTTTTTGCATTAGTTATGCTCCTTTCCATGAGAAAAATTATTGCCCTTTCCATGAGCAATATTCTTGCATTTCAATAAAAAATTAAATTATGATTAATTATATTTCAAATCACGAAGCTATGCAAGTATTTTTTCCTAAATTCTACCAAATAGTGATCTCATTCTTTTGAAAGCAAATCCTATGATTCGAATTTTTCTTAGCATTATTGTGTTTCTATCGTCATGGTCTGTTGATGCACATCAACCAGTTTTGAACTCTGAGAGTAGCACCGCAAAATCCCCCTACATTATCGAGAAGCCGGAAATCTCCAAGGCAATCTTCTCCACACTCTTAGGAGAACCACATTATTACCGAATAGACAGTCATTCGAGATTTAAATTTTATGCGGGCATCACGGTACCTAAGATAGATAATTGCCCAATATCAAAAAAGTTTTCCTTCGAAGTCCTTGATGCAAACTTTAAACTTATCGAACGGAAAGATGGTGGAAACTTTAACTGGTGGCCATGGTACGAAAAACATGGAGAAAAATGGTACTGGATTGGACCTGAGATTGGAGAGGATTTCAAATCAAACAGGTTTTACAAAGAGGGTACTTACTACCTCCGTGTTTTTAACGAAACTAACACTGGCCAATACGTAATTGCAGTGGGTGAGATTGAGAGTTTTCCCTTCTCTGTTATTGTTAGAATGCTTTTCACAATGCATATAATAAATTCAACTTTCTGGGATGATGTAAAGTGTCCAGAATCTAACAATGATGGCTGATCGAGAACATTACAACAGGATCAATTGATTATTACTCTGAATACACTTTCCTCCATTTCCAAAAATTAACTAAAATTTGTATCATAGAAAACAGTCAGAACTCAGAAAAGAATTTTTGATTGAATATATATAATATCTAAAAATTTAATACCTCTTTCAGTTTTCTGAAAATACCCAAAAGAAAGATGGTATAGGTGTCCAAAATACAAAAGAATCTTTTTCATGAAAACCAACATATTTTATCTCTGGTTCATCTTTCAAATGCCTAAAATTATAAAACTTGTTATGGTGCCCAAATATAGAGGTGCATGCTGGACGCAGTTTTTCCCAAAGGTCCTGGCATTGCGCCATTCCATCTTACAATAACTCCTACACAATTATACCAATGACTATGACCGCCACCATCACCATCAATAACGCATTTCGTAGAAGTTGATTTTGCAAGTCCACGAAAGCCACTAGAACTACTATTTACATATCCTGATGTACCAATTTCCTGAAATCCTTGGGTTGTTGAATTTTCAAGCCATGAAGTCTGAGTCCATATGACTTCTTTGTTTATAGGTGGGGAAGATGAATCTACTTGTTTCCCCCCCCATACAAGCTTGAATTTATATTTTCCATCACTAACATAATTGCTTTTAGTAAGGTTTCCAATTGACATAAAGGTGGAGCTGCTGGAATCATTTTCATTTTCCAAGAAAGTTGTTCTAGCATTTGGACTGCGAACGCTGGTTGAGTCAAAGAGTTTCACATCGCTGTCGGCCTGTTTAGCGATAAGTTCCCAACCAGAAGCTGTAATAGTATTCCCATTTCCTGAATTGTTTACTGTATCCTGCAAAGTGAT
>CAZOTX010000184.1:0-3908 GCA_964582835.1 uncultured Pseudomonadota bacterium
CAATAACCGCAACAAGCAGGAGAATAGCTATTATTTCAAATGACAAAATATAATCCGTAAAAAGCAGGCGTCCAATTAGAACTATCGAACCAACTTCTTCCACAATCTCAAGAGGATATACCCCCTTGGATCCAAGTTGTAATTCATTTGCAGTAAATAGACGGGCTATCTGTAAGAAAATGCCCAATGATAGAATCCCAGCCGCAATTTTACCCAATGTCCACTTGTTTTCATACTTTTCAGCATCCTTTGAAGAAAGAAGCATTAACACAAATAAGAAAAGAACCATAATTGCTCCGGCATAAACCAAAACCTGAATGACTGCCACAAATTCTGCATTGAGCATCACATAGATAGCTCCTAAACAAAAAAATGTTCCCACCAATGACAATGCACAGTGTATTGGATTTCGCAAAAAAAGGACACCCACCGCACCAAGCACGCTCAATACCGCAAAAGTGTAAAAAGTTATTAACATTGTTTTATTAAAGCATCAAATATGGTGGACTATTAAATTTTTGTCATTTCTGAAATGACTTTTTTACCAGGGTCTTTTGTATATTTACTCAGTTCAATTCCATAGCTTCCAATTTCTTCAAAACTAAGTCCAGTAAATGCCTTTGCCTCATGAACCATTGCGTTAAAAACTTGTGGAATACTTTCGTAATTATTTCTATGCCCCAAAGCCCGCGATAATTCTGAAATAATTTTCCACTCCGGACGAGTCCTCCGCAAAGACTTAACTGCAATTTCAGTCGATTGAACGCGCTGATTTTTGTTGGTATAAGTCCCTTCTTTTTCAGAATAAAATTGTCCTGGAAGTACAACGTCAGCAATTTCGCTCCAAGAATTGTTAAAAATTCCAATATGAATTACAAGTTGAGTTCTCTTTATTATTTCCTTAAACTCCAATTCGTTTTCAAATGGATTACCCATTATAAAGACTACTTTTAATTCATCTTCAATCATTTTTTTAAGTTCTACGTTATTCTGGTCACCCTTGATTTGGAGAGCTATAGCTCCAGCTCGGTTCGGAGATTTATCGGTCGTAATGAGGGTATTTATGAAAAAATCACTCTCACTTTGCTCCCACTTAGGTAAAGGGCAGAAGACGTTTTCAGAAAAAAACACTTCTTTAAACAATTTTTGAATTAAAAATAATTCTTCGTTACTTGCATGAGTATCAGTAAGAGCAAGTACCTCCTGAGGAAGGGGATTTAGCTCTCTGATTCGATCTGCAATTGCACCATATGCTTTTTCCCATGAAATACCTTTGAGACTCTCATTAACACGCCCTAAGGGCTGATTTATTCTAGATTTTCTTTCATTCATATTCCTGTAAGTCAATCTTCCTTCATCACAAAGCCACCATTTGTTGACACTTTGGTTCTCAAGTGGTTTGAGCCGAAAGACTTCGTTTTTGTTATGTTCTATAGTGACGTTGCATCCAGTAGAACAGCCAGTACAAATTGAATAGTTTTTTTTCAGTTTCCATACTCGACGTTTGAAACGGAATTCCTTTTCCGTGATGGCACCGACAGGGCAAATGTCTGCCATGTTTCCCTGGAACTTGTTCTTCATAGGTCTGTCTGTATAGGTGTCCACAGCCAATTCATGTCCGCGGTTAAACATACCGAATTCGTTGGTACCGGTGATTTCCCTTGTAAATCTATCACAACGCGAACATTGTATACAACGATTACGTTCCAGTGCTACAAAAGTACCAATGTCTCGCCAGCCGTTAACCCGTTTGGAATAATCCATTTCCGATTTTCCAGAACCATATTTAAAAGAATAATCCTGAAGTGTGCATTCTCCGGACTGATCACATATCGGACAATCGAGAGGATGATTAATCAAGAGAAACTCATTAACAAGTTTCCGTCCCTCTTCAACTTTTTGATTAAAAGTTTCTATCTTCATGCCTTCCACGGCATCTATTGAACAGGCAGTTTGGAGTTTTGGATCAGGTTTCCCATTTCCAAGATCAACCACGTCCACTAGACACATTCTGCAGGTGGCGACAATAGACATACTGGGATGGTAGCAATAATGAGGAATAATTTTTCCACGACGTAAAGCAGCAGAAAGAACTTTTTCCCCTTGTTCATATTCAACAGGCTCTCCATCAATTTGTATTACAGGCATGGAAATCTCTTTAGGTAGTAGTATAATATTTCCGGAACTCTTCCGGAAATTTGTTTACAAAACTTTGAATAGGCATGGCAGCAGCATCTCCTAAAGCACAAAGAGTAGTCCCTGACATGTTTCCACCGACTCGGTCAAGACGCTTCAATTTTTCTTCACTTCCGTTTCCATTGAGAAAATCCCTGACAATTTGTCGAGACCAGTGAGTCCCTTCACGGCAAGGTGTGCACTGCCCGCAGGATTCATGGGTATAAAAACGGGTAATGCGGTGGAGTAATTTTACTACATCAGTGTCTTCATCAAAGACCATCATTGCCGCAGAACCCAACATAGTTCCTATTTTTGCCAAATTATCAAAGTTATATAGCACATCAATTTCATCCGCTTTCATGACCGGCGAAGATGATCCACCTGGAATTACTCCTTTAAGCTTCTTTCCATTCCAGATTCCTCCACCGATTTCGTAAATAATGTCTTTCATACTTACATCCATCCGTAACTCATAAACCCCCGGATTATTTACATGACCGCTCAAGCTAACTAAATGAGTCCCAGAATTATTTTGTGGGCCAAAACTTTTGAAAGCTTCTACTCCCCCATCGCTTAAAATAAAGGGCAAACAGGACAATGTTTCAACATTATTAACACTCGTTGGACATCCGTTGAATCCTGAAACTGCGGGGAAAGGAGGTTTTACTCTAGGATGTCCACGCTTTCCTTCCAATGAATCAAGCAGTGCGGTTTCCTCGCCGCAAATATAAGCGCCAGCACCAGAGTGGATAGTAATATCTAAATTAAAGCCACTGCCCAGTGAGTCACTTCCAAGAAGCCCGTCTGCATATAATTCTTCAACAGCATTGTTTAAAGTGTTGATAGCTGGGAAAAATTCACCTCGAACATAGACATAAGCATGATGACAACCTACAGCATAACTTCCAATCATCAGTCCTTCCAAAAAAAGGTGAGGATCTTTAAGCATTAGTTCACGATCCTTACATGTCCCCGGTTCAGATTCATCTGCATTGGCAATAAGATAACTGGGTTTGCCTGTTCCTTTGGCCATGAATCCCCATTTCAAACCTGTCGGGAATCCGGCTCCACCTCGTCCTCGTATTCCTGATTTTTTGACTTCCTCCACAACTTCTTCTGGATTCATACCAAATACTTTATTCAAAGATTTAAACCCACCGGTTTTTTTGTAACCGGCAAGAGACTTATTGTATTTAGGATTCCTGATATTTTTAAAAAGAATCAGTGTTTCTTCTAACATTTTTACTGTTTTAGTTGATCAATCAATTTATCCATTTTTTCAAGAGTTACCTGTTCATGATAGTCTTCGTTTACAATTATTGCAGGTGCAAAACTACAAGCACCAATGCACTCCATTTCTTCAATGCTGAATTCTCCGTCAGATGTAGTATGTCCAGAGTGAATGTTTAGTTTTTTTTCTGTGTATTCCAACAACTCTGTCCCTCCAACTAGACAGCATGGTACGCAAGTACAAACTTGCAAATGGAACTTACCTGGTCTTTTCAATCGAAACATGGTGTAAAAGGTAACCACCCCTTCAACATGTGTAATTGGAACTTCACAAATATCAGCCACATGCTGCATCCACTCTTCAGTCAACCAACCATCATTTTCATTCTGCGCTAGAAGTAAAATTGGAATCAGGGCATTTTGCTTTATAGGATAACGACTCAGCAGATTGTCAACTTGAGCCTGAATGTTCTTGTAAAACAAATCAAAACCTCATTTTT